>JAZOUU010000132.1:0-9346 GCA_045658365.1 Faecousia sp.
CCATCTGCACGCATTATTTGAATTTGATCTTCTATTAACTTGATATGTACGTATTTTCTCTTTTGCATAACAATACCCCCCAATGTAGTTATTATCCTACATCAGGGGGCTTTTTGTCTATTGTCCAGTTTTACTGGTTCAGTTCAGGGTTTCCCTCCGGGCTTTTATTTTTCCAACGCTTGCCGCAGCTTTAGAAGGGCTCTTTTTTCAATGCGGGAGACATAGCTTCTGCTGATTCCCAGCATCTGCGCCACCTCCCGCTGCCGGCAGGGTTTCAGACCTCCAAGGCCGTAGCGCATGAGAATCACCTGCCGCTCCTGATCTGTCAGGCAGGTGTCCACCGCATGACGAACTTGCGTCAAGCGCTCCTTGGAGGTTACGATCTCCAGCACATCCTCCTCTTCCCCCACCACATCCATCAGCGACAGGGACGCGCCATCCGTTCCGGTTTCTATGTAGTCAGACAGGGATACATCCTGACTGCTTTTCCGCTGACTTCGGAAGTACATGAGGATCTCATTTTCAATGCATCGGGCGGCATAGGTTGCCAACCGTGCCCCCTTGGATGTATTAAAAGTCGTGATCCCTTTGATCAGCCCAATAGTTCCTATGGAGATCAAATCCTCCTGATCCGATGTTTGCGTATAGTATTTCTTCATAATATGGGCAACCAGCCGCAAGTTTCGTTCAATAAGGACATTTCTCGCTTCCAAATCCCCCTGGGCGCAACGCTGCAGGTAATATTGCTCCTCCTGCGCCGTCAGGGGTCTGGGAAAATTCCCGGTCTGCAGCTGCAGGGAATATAACAAGCCGCTGAGCATCAGCCATACCGCTGCCAACATGGTATCCACCTCCACTCTACCATATTCGTCACGGCTCGTCCCTATGATAGGCCTTTCTTTCCACAAAAAGCGCCGTTCAAAACAGGACGACGCTCTCTTTATTTATCGCTGAAAGCCGTAGGTTCCGGTGATCGGATCTCTGAAGAACGGAATCTGCGGCGGCAGAAACGTGAAGATCGTGAATATCATTGAGATAACGCAAATCAGCGCCAATGCCACCCCAGAGCTCACCCTGCAGGTAAACTTCCTCTGAAACATTTTTGTTTCCGTCCAATAAACCGCCCCGGCAGCAAGAAAGAAAATCGCGATATTAAACCAGTCCGCATTGACCCCTAAAATACCGGTGTAGGTGTAATACACTGCAGGAATCAACACAAGACCGAGGGCAATCCCTATCAGCTTAATACACCAGAAAGCATCCATATCCTTGCCCCAGGAAAAATATTCAATAACCGCAACAGCAACCATGGGATAAAACAGCAATTTCAGGTGTTCCCAGATGGATTCATTCACAGCAGAGAAAAGCGCCGCCGTCACATTTCCGCCCGACCAATCAAACAGAAAGTGCAGCAGCGTTCCCACCACCGCGGTAACGATAAAACCCACCATCTACCAATAGGCAACTGTCTTTTTCATAAGCGTACACCTCCACCATATAGACAAGTATATGCGCTGCATCGTCACCTTTATCCCACGACAAAGCAGGCGCACCTTCCGGTACGCCTGCTTGATATTTCTTTCTTACACCACACCCTGAGCGGTCATGGCATCGGCCACCTTCAGGAAGCCGGCAATGTTCGCGCCCATAACGTAGTTGCCCTCGCTGCCATATTCCTTGGCTGCAGCATCTACATTGTGGAAGATATTGACCATAATGCCACGGAGCTTGCTGTCCACCTCTTCGAAGCTCCAGCTGAGGCGCTCGGAATTCTGGCTCATTTCCAATGCGGAGGTAGCCACGCCGCCGGCATTGGCTGCCTTGCCCGGGCAGAACAGAACGCCATTTTCCTGCAGGTACTTGGTGGCTTCCAGGGTAGTAGGCATATTGGCGCCTTCCGCCACGGCCATACAGCCATTGGCGACCAGAAGCTTGGCATCCTCCAGCAGCAGCTCATTTTGAGTCGCGCAGGGCAGCGCCACATCACACTTCACGCTCCAAACACCCTTGCCCTCATGATACTGGGCATTGGGTCTTGCCTTGGCATACTCCGTCAAACGGGCCCGCTTGACTTCCTTGACCTCTTTCAGAACGTCCACATCGATACCATCGGGATCGTAGATCCAGCCGGTGGAGTCGGAACAGGTAACGGGCTTTGCGCCCAACTGCCATGCTTTCTGAATGGCATAGGTGGCCACATTGCCGGCGCCGGAAACTGCCACGGTCTTGCCCGCCAGAGCATGGCCGTTGCACTTAAGCATTTCCTCTGTCAGATACAGCAGGCCGTAACCGGTGGCTTCTTTTCTTGCCAGACTACCGCCGTAGGACAGGCCCTTGCCGGTGAGAACACCTTCATAAATGCCCCGGATGCGCTTGTACTGACCGTAGAAGTAGCCGATCTCCCGGGCGCCCGTGCCGATATCACCGGCAGGAACGTCCATATCTGCGCCTATGTACTTATACAGCTCTGTCATAAAACTCTGGCAGAACGCCATGATCTCCCGGTCAGACTTGCCCTTGGGATCAAAGTCAGAGCCGCCCTTGGCGCCGCCGATGGGCAGGCCGGTCAAGCTGTTCTTGAACACCTGCTCAAAGCCCAAAAACTTCATAATGCTCTGGTTGACGGAGGGGTGCAGACGGATGCCGCCCTTGTAAGGGCCGATGGCATTGTTAAACTGGACACGGTAAGCCTTATTCACCTGAACCTGGCCCTGATCGTCCACCCAAGACACCCGGAATTCCACAATTCGGTCCGGCTCGGTCATCCGTTCCAGAAGAGCATCCCGACGGAATTTTTCTTCATTCTTTTCAATGGCGGGCCGGAGGGATTCCAGCACTTCCTTCACAGCCTGGTGAAATTCCGGCTGATTGGGGTTCTTTGCAATGACTTTTTCTAAGGTTTCATCAACATAGCTCATAATCATTGTTCCTTTCAAAAAAGATTAGTTTTATTCTATCACATCTCCCACAAAAACACAATAGTGCTTCCGTGGAAAACACGGCGTATTTTCCGGATTTTTTATTTATATTTCACAAAAATATATTCTTTCCGGCTTTACGGAAAAGTCTTTACTTTTTTCTGCTTTTCCGTTATCATGGAGTTGACTCTAGCGAAAGGAAGTCCCGTTTATGGAATCCAAGAAAACCTCTTCCGTCAAGGGAAAGATTCTTTACTATCTTCTCATTGGCATTCTTGCCGCTGTCTTTGTGATTTGTGCTGCTAAGCTGATCACTTATTGGACAGAATCTGCCCAGAACGGAAGTGAATACGACAATCTTGCTGCTCTGAAAGGAAGCATTGCCGCCACTGAGCCCTCTCAGTCCGAGCCCTCTTCCTCCACGACCCCTTCCGGCGCGCCTGAGAATACCTCGCCCACAGAGCCCACGATCCTTCCGGATCTTCTTCCCATTTACGAGATGAACACGGATACCGTAGGCTGGATCACTGTGCCGGACACCAAGATCAATTATCCGGTTATGCAATCGCTGGATCGCCCGGATTATTATCTAAAGCGGAATTTCAACCGCACCTGGAGCGATTGGGGCGCGATTTATGCCCGGGAGGCCTGCGATATCAACAGCCCCTCTGACAACATCACCCTCTACGGTCATCACATGCAGGACGGCTCCATGTTCGCCGGACTGGATAAATACAAGAAACAGCCCTTCTGGCAAGATCACCAGACCTTCACCTTCGATACCCTGTATGAACGCCACACCTACCAAATTTGGGCGGTGTTCAAAACTTCCGGCAATGCGGGAGAAGGCTATCCCTACCACCTGTTTGTGGACGCTTCCTCTGAAGAGGAATTCAACACCTTTGTGCAAACCATCAAATCCATGGAATTTTACGAAACCGGCATCACTCCCCAGTACGGGGATAAGCTGCTCACCCTTTCTACCTGTGAATACAGCTTGAATAACGGACGGTTTGTGGTCTGCGCCATGCGGATTTCCTAAAAATCAATAAATAGCAGCCCTCATAGGAAGCAGCGCTTCTTATGAGGGCATTTTTTATCTTATTATGCTGCCGCCTGAGCAAGCTTTTTCTTCCGAATCACCAACACTGCTCCAGCGCCGGTACCGCCTGCTGCCAGAGCAATGACAACGATCAGTGCAATGTCACTGATGTCAGTGCCCCGGGGCTCTTCCACAGGAACAGGTTCGACACTCACCACATCTTCCACAACCGGTTTTTTCTCCGGCTGTGTATTGGTTGCGTTCAGAATATCGATCCGGTCGTAGACATTCTGCCAATCGTCCGTAAGGATTCCGGTATCGGAGAACTGATACCACTCCGAGCCAATCTGCTGCAATCCCCTCGCCCGGCTGCCATCTGCATATTGGTAGATGATCACGCCGCCCAGGGCGATCCATCCTTCCATGATTTCTCCGCCATCATAATACACCCATTTGCCATCCACGGCCTGCCAGCCGTCCAATGAGATCCGATCTGTTTCCCATTGGGCATACAGCGTTGTATTGTTTGAAACAACCAGATCGGAGATCACCGGCTGTGTTCCCTCAGGATCCAATGTCCATCCTTTAAAAACGCCCTGGTTCGTGGTTGCTTCAGGCAGATTTTCCAGCAAGCTGCCTTGCGGAAGTACGGTTTGGGCAATTTCTGCCGTTCCGCCGTTTCCGTCAAACTGAACCGTCACATAATTTTCCCAACCGGCAGTGACCTCCAGTTCAGAATGCCAAATTTCTTTGGTTTCTGAAAAATACACAGTCGCGCCGTCCTCCAGCAGGTACGTCCCCACCTCAGCCATGATGGCGATACGGTAAGTTCCCGCCTTGAGGGTCCGGAATTTCATTTTCTGATCCAGCTTCCAATGGTTTAAATTCACACTTTGGCCGCTGCTCTCCAGAGAGCCGAAAAAAATGGGATTCTCGATTCCCTCCTGGGGATCGTATACCACCACATTCACGGAATCCAGTCCGGAGCTGACGGCATACACCTCTCCCCGAAGGACAAAGCCGTAGCCTTTTCGCAAAACTCCCGGAACTCTTAGATTTGCTATCTGAACATCCTGATAATCTGCAATAACGAACGCCAGCATCCGGGCAGGAACATAGGATTTTTCCCCCTCCAGCCGGTACCAGTATTCCCCGCCGGGTGTTTTCAGCAGGCCGGTGACCTTCACGATCTCGCCGGAAGAAACACTTTCTCCGGTCTTCTTTGCATCGCTGACGCCCTGTTCGAAGGGTTCTTCATAAATTTCCGCATTCTCCTGAGCCATGGCATACAGGGAGGCGGGATAGGCTTCGCAGACATCAGCATATGTTTTCAGGCCAAAGTAGGCAATGCCATCAAACACTGTCCAGGTATTGTAATACTCACAGAACGTCTCAATCGAGCAGGAAATCGGTGTGCCCTCCGCCCAGTATTTTCCGTCAATGGCGGTGCTGTAACATTCCATAAAGTACACCGTGCCGTCCAAAATAGCATGTATCAGCAGAGCATGCCCGTAAATACTGCCCTCCCGGGTATTGGTGCGCTGAAAGCCAACCAAAATATTATAGGCATTCACCGTGCCATTTTTGGTGATCTCATTGAGGGCTGTCTTCAGATCATATTGAGATGCGGGGTAACTCTTTACCCGGTATCCGCCGGTGGTGATGCCGAGACTCCGGTACTGATCAAATTGATCCTGTCCATTGCAGCCATACACACTCTCATCAATCCCCAGCAGATACGTCTGCCAGCTCACCAGCTTTCCGCAATAACCGTTAAAGGAGGCCATTCCGGTGCCTCGCTGTGCTGCTCGATAGGCACTGGAAATCTGTTTTTCAATTTCCGTCGCTTCCGCAGACGCAGCAGAAACCGGCGCCGGAATGAAGGCCGCCAAGAGTGCCGTCGCCAACAGCAGGCAAATAAAACGAACTTTCACGTTTTTCGTCCTTTCTTCATATCGACATGAAACGCAGTGCTTGGGTAAATACAAATTTTTCCACACATGTTACAAATTGTAACATGTCCGATTCAAATAATCAATACCTTTTTTTATGCAAAACAGGCTTTTTTACTGTTATTTCCCTGCTTTTTCAAGGACTTTCTGCCCGATTCACAAAACAGCGCCGCAGCTTTTAATCTGCGGCGCTGTAATAACTTTGTATCCTTTTTACATATTCGCTTTAATGGTAGAGATCAAAATATCTCCGGCTACCACCCGATCCTCGGCAGCAAAGCCCTCGGAAAAGTTATCGGAATAGAGAATCTGGGCATTGGGCGGAAACTCATCGTCCCCCTCCCACACAAGAATCTGCATCTGATACCCGCCGATCATCGACAGCAGATACCCTGCATCTCCATGGGAAACCGATTTGGCTCCCATCTTTTCACAGGCCGCCCGGAACGCTGCCACTCTTGTTCCAAAGGTAAAGGCTGCCCGGGTCAGCACCCGGCCGGTATAGGGCTTGATATAGAGTTCCCCCCAGGGCATCTCCCGGAAGGTTTTCCACTCACCGCTCCATGCTACCTGTTTTCCCTCCAGCAGATAACGAAGCAGGAAGGTTTGTGTAGGCAGCGGCGGAAGATTTCCGCCATCCATAGCCCGAATAGCGTATTGGGGGTGAGAAATGACAAATTCCCTGCCTAGTAGGTTTACATAAAATTCTTTTCCGTTCCACTTTGCTCCGGTTCGCTCAGCAGCATCCTCCGGGTTCAGGTCACGAAACAATCCTTCATAGTAGGAAAAAGGCACTTCTTCTTTATTGTTTTCGATCTGCATATCAGCTCTCCTGCACAGAATTTGGGAAGAGTCTCCCATCGGTATGGGGAATGAAGCAGGCGGCCACAAAAGAATCCATATATCCGGGGTAGGTAGAAAGCTCCAGATAGGTCATATTTGCCGCCACTTCCTTACATTTTTCCGTGGCCGTATCGCTCATCACCATGGCATAAGCGCCGGTGAGGGAAGAATTGCCAATATAGTGATACTTACCTAAATCCACATCAGGAAGCATACCGATGTTCACCGCATTTTTCATGTTGATTCCGCTTCCGATACCACCGGCTACCAGCACCTGATCGATGCAATCCGGTGTCATATCCACACTCTGCAAAAGGGTGTCGATGCCGGAATAGATAGCGCCCTTGGCCCGGATAAAGTTGTCGATGTCCACTTCGTTGATGGACACTTCCCTGCCGGTTTCGCTTTCCTCCGCGGTTGCCAGCACATAGCGACCCATGCCGTGCTGATCCCGCTGCACCCGGCTGCCCTCCCGGACAAACAGACCCTTGGCGTTGATGATGCCGCAGCGGTAAAGCTCGGAAATAATATCGATAATGCCGCTGCCGCAAATGCCCACGCATCTTTGTCCCGCATCGCCGACGATGGTCAGCGTGGGTTCCATGGTATCTTTATCGATGGTAACCGCTTCTACTGCGCCGTCAGTAGCCCGCATACCGCAGGAGATATCGCCGCCTTCAAAGGCCGGGCCGGCAGAGCAGGCGCAGCTCATCAAAAAGTCCCGATTTCCAAACACGATCTCGCCATTGGTGCCAAGGTCGATGAACAAGGTCATTTCGTCCTTGTCCCACATCATGGTGGCCAGTGTGCCGGCTGTGATGTCGCCGCCCACATAAGAGCCGATATTAGGCGCAATGATCACTGGGGCAAGGGGGTTGGCAGGCAGATGCAGATCCCCCGTCAGCAGGCCATCCCAGCCGAAAAAGCTGGGGATATAAGGATCCATACGAACCGGGTCTGCATCCACACCCACCAGCAAATGGTTCATGGTGGTATTCGCGCCGATAGACAGATTTAAGATGCTGTTTGCGTTGATGCCGGATGCCCTGCACAAATTGGCGATAATGGGAGTCAGGGTCTCCTTTACAATGGCATCCTGGAGTTTTTTCTTGCCGCCGGGACGGCTGGATTCGATGATGCGGTTGATAACATCCGCGCCGTAACGGATCTGTCCGTTGCCGGAAGAACCCTTGGCGAGGATCTTGCCGTTGGCAAGATCCACCAGCACCATGGAAACCGTAGTCGTTCCGATATCAATGGCGCAGCCAACGATGGCAGTGTCCTCATAGGCGCAGATATCCATACAGATAAAGGTGTCTTCCTTTTTCTCGCCCTTGACACAAACCCGGAAATCATGCTCCCGGAGGGTAGCAGCCAGCTTTCGCATAACGGTATAGGGCACTTTCACCCCTGAGACATCCGGCATAGCCGCCTGGATTGCCCAGGTCAGGCGCTCAATATCCGGCATGGTGTCCTCTTCCGAAGGTGCATCCATGGAAAGCTGCAGAGCGCAGAACCGGTTTGTAAAGGGGATCTCGCCGCTTGCTTCCATATCCTTTTTAATATTTTCAAAAATCGCCACTTCTTCAGGGCTGCTGAGGTCAGCTGTCTTCATGCGGGATTGGTAGGCGCTGGCAATATCCGGCACAAACACCGTGCAGTCGCCAATGACCTTGCAGTTGCAGCTGAGCCGCCAACCGGCCTGAAATTCCTCTTCTGAAATATGCCGGGAGGGAATGGACTCCACCTCCCCCTCAATTAGCTTCACGCGGCATTTGCCGCAGGAGCCATTGCCGCTGCAGGGCGCATCAATGGCCACATTGGCCCGGCGAGCCAGCTCCAAAAGATTGTCGCCCACATTGGTCTCGATTGCCACCGCTTCGGCATTTTCAATTTGGAACGTAATCCGTGGCATGAACGTACCTCACTTTTCCCATTTTGGTTCATTATAGCACAAAAAGTCAATGCTGTCCAGCAAAAGGCCCGGTGCTTTTCGCACCGGGCCAAAGAGATTCTTTTACAGCAGGGGCTCCATGCCCAGAACCGGGTGGTTCTTCTCTGTCAGCCAGTTCAGCAGTTCCTCGCCGTCGGTGGTAATGGTCTCATCCGCCACCAGATCGGTGAAGTTTTCAATGCCGTAGAGCTCAAAGGCAGTCTTGTTCAGCCGGGCGCCCACATCGTCCTTCAGCTCCTTGGGCATCCAAACGATACGTTCAATGCCGCCCTCGGCGGAAATGAACTTCTTGGAGGCGATAAAGTGACGGCCATGGCCCATGTAACCGGGGGTCTGGACACCGCCGCCGGTGCAGGAAGCCAGTTCACCGAAGGTCATACCGGCAGGGGTCATGCCCTTGAATTCCCGGTTGACCACGATGAAGCCGTTGCTCATAGGCTCGATGCCGCAGATACATTCAAAGCAGCCGCAGGAGGTCATGGGATCTTCCAAAATAGAGTACAGTGTCACATTTTCCACCGCGCCGTGGGTAGCCTCGGCGATCATGCGGTTGACTTCTTCATAACGACCGGTACGATCGTCAATGAGACCCTTTTTCATAATGGGCTGGCAGGGTCCGTTGGGGTCTAACTCGTTG
>JAZOUU010000133.1:0-1243 GCA_045658365.1 Faecousia sp.
GGGATGGCGCAATGGACCAGGAGCGCCAAAACCAGGAAATTCAGGAATTGGTCGATGCGGGTGTCTGTGCCATTTTCATGACACCGGTAGAGTGGGAAACCTCAAAGGCCGGCGTTCAGATTGCCGCCGCCGCAGGCCGTATCCAGGGCTTCAAAGACACCATTGCAGGGCATGAGGGATTTGAAATTCTGGGTTCCGGCGAATCTGATGGGCAAATCGAAAACGCCATGCCGGTGATGGAGCAGTTGTTGCAGCAATATCCGGATGCGGATGTTCTGATGGCATTGAATGACCCCAGTGTTTTTGGCGGACTGGCGGCGATTCAGGGTGCCGGCCTGTCGGAGCGGTTCCTGACGTACAGCGTGGACGGTTCCCCTGAGGGTAAAGCCATGGTCAGCAGCGGCTTCCTCACAGCTACCTGCGCCCAGTTTCCTTCCAGGGTTGCCGAAGAAGCGGTAAAGCAAGCCTATGCAGCCATAGACGGTGGTTGTGAACGCAATGAAGTCATCGTCCCGGTGGAGCTGCTTACGGCAGAAAATGTGGACCAATATGGAATAGATGGGTGGCAGTAATGAAAACAGAACGAAAACTGATGAACATCGCAGTCGTGATGTTTGTTTTGAATTTTTCTATTCTCTGCTTTTACTCGCTAATCTGTATGACCACCACATTTCGGATATGTGACACTTTGGGGGCCCATGATTTTTTGACCCTCGTGCGGCAGATACCCCCATATCCCTGGCAAATGTCGGTTCAATCCCTCAGCTTGTACGCTCTACTGTGTGCGGTAAGCTTTTTTAAGACTTCCCACACCATAGAGCAGTTCCCGTTGCGGGTCATCATTTGCGTCACGGAAATCGTCCTGTGTGCGGGAATCATCGGCTCTTTGAATTTCTATTATAGCGGTGTAGCACTTCTGGTGCTTGCCGACCTGGTTCACTACATACGCAGCAATAAATTGCGGCTTATGTTTATCGTAATACTCAGCTTGATGTTTGCCTTCGGCCGGTACGAGATTGTGGCGCAATTCACAAAGAGTATCGCATTCAGTGCCTATCTCAGCTTCTACAACCCCATGACCCAGAGCTTCTTTAATATCCTAGAGAGCCTGATGGTCTGCCTGAACATCTTGCTGTTTGTTCTGTATATGATTTTGCTGTTTACAGGCCAGAAAGAAGAAAATGCCCGTATTCGTAAGCTGAATGAACAGCTGAACCAGGCCAATGACCAGCTTCGGGACTAT
>JAZOUU010000134.1:0-2354 GCA_045658365.1 Faecousia sp.
GGCAGCGCGGTGATTCGTTCCACAGTATCCGGTGTGGATGTTCGGGAATATTCTGTGGAAATCTTAAAAATTTATCCAAAGTCCAAACAGACGGGGAGAAATATGCTGATTCGGATTACGGATCCGGAGCTTCTGCAAACCACCGGCGGTATTGTGCAGGGCATGTCCGGCAGCCCCATCATCCAGGACGGAAAACTTGTTGGCGCCGTTACCCATGTCCTTGTGAACGATCCTACCACCGGCTACGGCATTTTTATTGAGAATATGTTAGACGCGGCGGCATAAAGCCTCCCTTGTGCAAAGGGAGGTGGCTGCCCGAAGGGCAGACGGAGGGATTGTAATGTATCCTCAACCAACAATCCCCCAGTCAAAAATCAGAGATTTTTGCCAGCCCCCTTTACACAAGGGGGCCTTTCGAAAGGAGAAAAACTATGGATTTCTACAAAGTGCCCATTGGATTCGGCTTAGCATTGGCAGGCAACACGGCGGCCATGAACCATTACGCCCAATTGTCTGAAGAGGAAAAGCAGGACATTTTGAACAAGGCTCACAATGTCCGCAGCGAAACGGAGATGTATGGTCTGGTCGCAGATCTGGCCAACAGGATGATGGGGTAAACAAAGACGCAAATCTGCTATGCCGGCAGATTTGCGCATACTTATTGATACATTTGCAACCCATGGGGACAAGACTTTCATCCTGCCGTTTTTCGACACAAACAGAGCTTCCGTGATCCGGTGTCGCAAATGGAAGAATCCGGCCGATAAAAAAACGCTCCGCGATTATCCGGAAACGATCTCACATCTATAATATCCATAGAAAGTAGTTAAGATTTTGTTAAAAAAGAGGTTGACACAGGGATAAAGCCGCGATATAATTAGCATATCTTTACATTCCCGTGGCTCTTTTGCATAACAATGCAAGCGCGGTCATTAAAAATTGCAAAATCAGCTTTCGGAAAGTGAGAAAAATTTTCATAATGTGGAGGAAAACATCATGAACAGAAACCCTAAGTCCGTTCTTTCGGTGGTTTTGTGCCTGGTGCTTGTCGCGGCCATGGTTGTTGGTTGTGCTCCTGCAGAGCAGCCTGTTGAGCAGGTTAACCTTAAGCAGGCAGAGTATAACACTACTACATCCGTTATGCCCAGCAACTGGAACGAGTTCACCTACGCGGACAACAATGACACTCAGATCATGAACTACATTGGCTCTTCTTTCTTCGAATACGACTACAAGTTCGAAAACGACAAGAAGTACAATGAAGACGGATCTATCAACAAGGCCGGCATCGTTCCCGGCGCTTACACCACCAACTACTCTGCAGCAACCAAGCTGGAGGACATCACCTCTTCCGTGGATGCTAAGTGGGGCTACACCGATGCTCAGAAGGCAGAGGGCGGCTACGCCTGGAAGATCACCCTGCGTGACGACCTGAAGTGGGACGATGGCACAGCCATCACCGCTGCTGACTTCGAGTACTCCATGCAGCAGCTGCTGGACCCTGCTTTCATGAACTTCCGCGCTAATACTTACTACGACACCCTGATGATCAAGAACTCTAAGGTTTACTTCTTCCAGAACACAGAAGGTACCTATGAGACCATCGGCAGCCAGGGCTTTGCTTCTTTGGCAGAGGCTGTTGCTTCCGGCAAAGATGTCTACGTCAACGTTTGGAACATGTGGGGCGCTAAGGGCTATCTGGATGCTGCTGGCAACGAGTGCCCTGAGTATGTCACCATCACCGACGAGACTGTTTACAACAACGAAGCAGGCGACGATCCTGTATCCGGCAAGTTCCTGTATGAGAACTACGGCGCTTACCTGGAGCCCGGTACCGGCTACGACGCTTGCGTCTACGTTGAGAACACCGTTCGCAACGTAGCTTGGGAAGATGTTGGTATCTACGCTGTAGAAGGCGAGAATGCCATCGTTCTGTGCCTGGATAAGGCTTACTCCTTCCTGAAGGAAGACGGCAGCCTGTCCGTTTGGGCTCCCTACTACTTCTCCAGCCTGCCCGTTGTTAAGAAGGATCTGTACGAGTCCTGCAAGATCGCTCCCGCTGACGGTGCAACTCTGTGGACCTCCAACTACAACTCCTCTCTGGCTACCACTGCTTCCTGGGGCCCCTACAAGCTCGCTGAGTTCGAGGCTGGCTCTCACTACAAGCTCGTCAAGAACGAGAACTGGTACGGCTGGAATCTGGAGCAGTACAAGAATCAGTACAACATCACCGCTATCAACTGCCGTAAGGTCGAAGAGTTCTCCACCAAGTGGATGGGCTTCCTGAACGGTTCTTACGACGACGCTTCTCTGCAGACTGAGAACGTTGCTGAGTACCTGGATTCCAAGTACGT
>JAZOUU010000135.1:0-1276 GCA_045658365.1 Faecousia sp.
CCATTATCGACGGATGATTTTCTTCCGCTGCCCAACTCCGCAAGGGGTTGGGCGGCAATCAAAGGGTATTGAACGCATAAAGGCCCTCCCCTTTGGGGAGGGTGCCCCCGAAGGGGGCGGGAGAGGTTTTGCGGCTTTGCCGCCCTCATCCGTCACGGCTTGCGCCGTGCCACCTTCCCCAGAGGGGAAGGCATCTGTGCCTTTTGATTGCCGTTTTCGGCTTGAAACTATACAAAGCAGCCTCCCTGCCAATCTGACAACGGAAGCGCTCCCGGAAAGGAAGTCATATTATGAAACACAAAAGACGCAGCGCGTTTTTCACCAGCCTCGTTTCCCTTTTGCTGTGTGTCGCTATGCTGACAGGTACCACCTTCGCGTGGTTTACTGACACCGTTACCTCCTCTGTCAACCGGATCGCCGCAGGCAATCTGGACATAGAGCTGGAGTATCTTTCGGACGGCAAGTGGAAGAGCGTACAGGATTCCACCAGCGTCTTTGACCCGGATGCCCTTTGGGAACCCGGACACACCGAAGTGGTGTATCTGCGGATCTCCAATGCAGGCCAGCTGGCGCTGAAATATCAGCTCGGCATTCACATTACCAAGGAAACCGGATCTATCAATGCCGCAGGAAACCCCTTTGTCCTGTCTGACTATATCGAATTTTCCGCCATTAAAGACGTGAAAACCCCCTATGCCAGCCGGGAGGATGCCCGCAAGGCAGTCACCTCCTCCACCATCCTGTCTGCCGGCTACGACCAGCAGGATTCCATCCTCCCCGGTGGAGAGCCTCACTATGTTGCCCTTGTGGTGTATATGCCCGAAAGTGTTGGCAACGATGCCAATCATGCCACCGGCGTGGAAGCGCCCCATATCGAGATGGGCCTTCATCTGTTCGCCACCCAGCAGACCTATGAAAGCGATTCTTTCGACAATTCCTATGATACCGCTGTGAATCTCCCCCTGGACAATATTAATATCTCCGTTGCCGCGCCTATTCACAACAATGCAGAAAACGGTGTCATTGCAAACACCATGTCCGTAGGCAACACAGGCAGCGGCATAACCGCGGAAATTCCCCAGGGTGTTGCTCTGGATGCCGGCGCAAAGGCACTGACCCTTTCTGTAAGGTCTTTGGAGACCAGCGAAGCCAACATTGCCCTGGAACAGGGCGAGACCAAAACCTCTCTGGACATTCACATCGACGGTGTGGCGGCAGATAATACCGTTCCCATGCTGATCACTCTGGATCGGTACTTCCCCACCGGTCTGAACTC
>JAZOUU010000136.1:0-10335 GCA_045658365.1 Faecousia sp.
CTGATCGGAGAGGTTTCCGGTGGCGGTACAACTTATATCACCAACGTGGTCATTCGTTCCGATGTTGTAGTTGGCTCTCTGTGGGGCGATTTTGACGCTCCCGTGGGCGGTATCATCGGCGCAAGATGGGACGATAGCACAGAAGGTTCTCCTTTCGTAACGATGGACACCGTTACTATTGCTTGTAGGCTGGATGTTTATAACGACGTTACTTCGTCCTACCAATGGTATGCCTACCGCCGGGCCGGTATGCTCATAGGCAATACCGATGTTGCTGAAGCGGTTGATGGCCGTACTGTCGCTTCTACTCGTGTAAATGGCGTTGATTTCCTGACTTGTTCCAAAGTTGAGATCTACTATGGTGATTGGGTCAACTATCACTACTGTGAGTTCAACGAGGAATACAACAGTCCCAGCTGGCCGTTCGTGCGTGTGGAAGCCGGCGAGAATTGCAATGCATTCTCCAATCCCCGCTGGGGCGTGGCAAAGGACGCCGATCGCAATGCGATTACCAATTTGAACCATACTCACACCGAAGGTGATGATCACAACATCCTCCTTGCGTTCAATCAGCTCTATGGCGGCGGTCAGGGTGTCTACGGCCAGGCTAAACATGATGGCGTTGCGGTTGGCGCTTACATGATTACCTATATTAATGACAGCGAAGTAATCGGTGAAAGATATATTAAGGTTAATACCTCTTCTGTGACAAGAAACAACCTAGATGCACAGAAAATTGCCGAAGCATGGGTTAAGACGCATGTTGAGGGAACTGTAAAATTCGGTGGCTGGATGACTGCAGGTTCTAATAAGGACACCACGATTCCTGCCGGTAATGATGACAATGTTGTGCTGTATCCCTATTTTGAGAAACCGTATACTGCAAGCTTTGTTGATCAAAAGGGAAATGTCATCGCTTGGTGCTTCTTTAACGGACAGAATAAAGATGTCGAAGTGCTTAAGAATACATTGGAAGAGGCAACAAAGATTATCGGGGAGCCCGGCAAGGATTTAGCATTGATTTGGCAAGTAAATGGGAGCGATGTTAATGTAAATAATATTGCGTCTGCTATCAATAGTCGTAAAGAAGACGTAACTGTTTATCCTGTTTACCGGTATACCGGAAAATTGAACCTGGTGCCTGTTGATGAAGATAGCAATGGCAGCACTGATTATTACAAGGTGCAAGCAGTCGATACCCTGGACCCGGTTACCTATATCCCCGGCGAAGTAAATGGTATTCCCGTGAAGTTGGTTGAGAAACTCTACAAAAATGATGGTAACTGGGACTTTGGTTCTAAAGTCGAGACGGTCATTATTGGAGAAGGCGTTGAAGAACTGGCGCATAATTCCTTGGGCTATACCTCTGACTTGACCACTGTAGAACTACCTAGTACCTTGAAGATTTTGGGAAAGAATACATTCTCCCGCAACACTTTTGGTGACTGGAAGAAGCTGACCATAAAATTTGCAGGCACGATGGAAGAGTTTAGAGCTATCCAGAAGGACAGTGATTGGCATAATGGTCTGCAGTCCGGTAGTACCGTGGTATGCACAGATGGAACATTTACATTGGATAGACGTGAGGTCCTTGGCATACCTACCCGTTATGATTGGACGCCCGACATGTGATTCGAATTCGTGAATGTCCCCTACAATCAAAAGCCAAACAACTACCCAACCCCACAAGGGGTTGGGTGGCAATCAAAGGGTATTGAACGCATAAAGGCCCTCCCCTTTGGGGAGGGTGCCCCCAAAGGGGGCGGGAGAGGTTTTGCGGCTTTGCCGCCCCCATCCGTCACGGCTTGCGCCGTGCCACCTTCCCCAGAGGGGAAGGCATCTGTGCCTTTTGATTGCCGTAAACTAAGAAAGGAGGACACCCAATGAAAGCAAAATCCAGGCTGCTGCTGATTGCGATTTGCGCAATTTTGCTGACAGCGCTGACCCAGCCAACCCTGGCTTACTATACCGCCACCGGCACAGCTACCAATGTGGTGACCTCCGGTTCGATCCGCCTGAAGATCCACGAAACAACCGCCGACGGCTCTGATTTCCCGGCAGAGGGTGTGTATGTCATCCCCGGGGATATCGTATCCAAGCGGGTGACTGTGGAAAACGTCTGCGATCATCCCTTCTTCCTTCGCATTTCGCTGGTCAGCAGCGCCACCAACCAGGCGCTGACCCCCGACGAGTGCCTAAAAATGGATATCGACACCCAAAACTGGACGTGTCGGGACGGATACTATTACTACAACACCATCCTCCGACCCGGGGAAACCACCCCCGCCCTGTTTACACAGGTGGAGATCGTGGGAAGTAAAGTGAACCAAACCCATATTGGTTCTACCCTGCGGCTGACCGTCAATGCCTATGCCGTCCAATGTGAGAACAACCCTGCGGAGCATCCCTGGGATGCCCTCGGCTGGCCTGTGGACTAAGGGGGTGGCGGAATGAAGAAATTGATTTTGTTCCTCTCTGTTTGCGCGCTGCTGCTAAGCAGCATTATGACTGTTTTTGCGGAGGATAGCAATGTGACCTACAGCGGCAATGCCGGAAAATTTATCTTCGCCCCCGGCAGCAGCGACTCTCCCACCGATCTGTTTCCTAATTTCAAAGATGTCATGCCCGGTGACAGCATCGCCCAGAGCATCACTGTAAAAAACGACGCGTCCAACAAAGTCAAGGTGAAAATCTATATGCGCTCTCTGGGCGCCCATGCAGACAGCGCGGAATTTCTTTCCAAGCTGCGGCTTCGGGTAGAAAAAAGCGAAGAAAACACCATGGCCTACATGTTCGATGCCACCGCCAGCGAAACCGCCCAGCTAACCGAATGGGTATGCCTGGGAACGTTATACTCCGGCGGCGAAGTGAATCTGAATGTGATTCTGGACGTTCCGGTGGAGCTGGACAATGCCTATCAGCAGCAAATTGGCTACTTAGATTGGGAATTTATGATCGAAGAATATGCCATCGAGCCTACGGATCCGGAGCCACCCAAAAGCGGCGACGATTCTCCCCTTTGGCTGTGGGTCGGTTTGGAAAGCTTGAGTTTATTTGTTATCCTTATTCTCCTTTTTGCAGGAAAACGCAAAAAAGAAACCCAATAAAAATTTGGAAAAGGGGGCGCAATGCCTTGAAAAGAAGAAAATTGACAAAGGCGGTGCTGGCCCTCTCCGCCTGTTTGTTCCTCATCTGGTGGGCCTTGGGAACCGGCGCGACCCTGGCCTGGTTCAGCGACACGGATTCTGTGCGAAATACCTTCCAAATCGGCCTTCTGAAAATAGATGTGTCTTACCGCAACGATATCGTCACATCCTATACCCCCCTGCAGGGCGCAACGGAAGTCTTTTATGATGAGGCCCTTTACGAGCCGGGATACACCCAAGTAGTTTATCTGAAAATCGATAACACCGGTGACAGAGCATTTCAGTATAAAGTTGCGGTCACCGTAGAGGATTCGCAAAAAGGGAAAAATGCCTGGGGCGAGGATATTTATCTGCCCAATTATCTGCGATACGGCGTTGTCTTCGGTCAGTCCGAGGCGGAGGTTCAGCAACTGGTCAAAGACCGCCTTTCCGCCAGAGACCACGCGCCCAACGAATGGGACTCGCTTGGCACCTGGTCGGAACTCTCTCCCTATACCTATGATGCAGGAGACGATCCCCACTACGCGGCGCTGATCGTTTACATGCCGGAAGAAGTGGGAAATGCCGCAAATTACCGGGGCTTTGCCGTGCCCCAAGTAATGCTTGGTATCCGTTTCTTTGCACAACAAGCGGATGCTCCTATGGGGTAAATCCCTCAGGTGTAGGGAATTTGTCCCAGACAAAAATATAATTACCCCATCGGCATAGCCGATGGGGTTTCATACAAAAAGCAGGGGGTTAACCCCCTGCTTTTTATTTCTTTTGAAAAATTATTCCGGCTTGACTTCCAGCTTCAGAGGGAAGTCGCCCAGGTGCTCTACCTTAAAGCCATTAGCCTTGTAGGCATTATAATCGAAAGCTTCCAGCTCATCAATGGCCAGTTTGTGGAACTCATAGAAGTTGTACCACCATTCATAGCCGCTGCCCAGCTCTGCGTTCAGGTAAGCGTCTACAATGTCGCAAGCCATCTGGGGAGCAACGTAGAAAGCACCCATGGCCAGAACGTTCACACCGTTGCCTGTGATAGCCCGCAGAGCTGCGGGAACGCTCTCTACCACGCCGGCATGAACATGGGGGCACTTGCTGGCGGCAATATGGATGCCCATACCGGTGCCGCAGAAAGCCAGAGCCCGCTCAAACTCGCCCTCGGCGATCTTGCTGCCAATGCGCAGACCCACACGGTGGAACATATTTTCGGTATCCTCGGGATCGCTTTCGGCGGTAACACCAACGTCGGTGATCTTCCAGCCCTTGGCCTTCAGATGGGCAACAACAACTTCCTTTAGGGGGAAGCCGGCGAAGTCAGCACCGACTACCAGATACTTGTCTTTTACTGTTTTCATAAAAAATGCTCCTTTTCCTATGTTTTTTGATTTACTGGTTTAAAAGCAATCTCTGATTGCCTGCTTTGACGGGATAAGTCTCTCCGTTGTATTCGATCTGTCCTTCCATGCCCTCCGGCAAGGAAACAAACAGAACAATAGCGTCACCGGTGCGCTTCCAGTCCACACTGACCCGGCCCATAACCGTATCCTGATAGGCATTGCAGTAGGAAAGGTTTTCCGGGAAGTAGGGTTTAATGGTACATTTTGTGAATCCGGGGGCCGCCGGACGAATGCCGCCCAAGGCTTTCATCATCCACACCAGCGTGTGGGAGAACATATGGTGATTCTGGGAATCCTGGAACCGGAAATTCTCGCACATAGTGGTGGCGTTCCGCTCCTCTACCCAGTAGAGGAAGCCGGGGAAACCCTCCGCCGTCACAATGGCATAGGCCAAATCGTTCCGGCCGATTTTTTCCAGCGCATCAAAAATATACCGAACGCCCAGCATTCCGCAGTTCATGTGGCGGTTGCTCCGCTCCACCGCGGCCACCAGCTGATTAGCAATGGCCTCCCGGTTGGGATACACATCCATCATCAGCGCCATAGCCAGGGCGGTTTCGTGGTCAACGGTCATAGTACCGTCCTCTGTGAAGAAGTGGGACTGGAACAGGGCTGTCATGCGCTGCTCCTCCTGCTTCAAATCAGAGGCATCCTCCCCTGCCAGAGCCGATGCTACTTGGGCCATCTTCAGGAATTTTATGTACAGCAGGGTATCCGAGCAGGTAACCGGTGTGGGGGAACGGTCATAGGTTTCCCAGGGACCTGCCCAATCCGGCAGGCCGTAGCCGATAAGGCCGTCTTCATTTTGCCGGGAGAGAACATAACCAAGGTATTTTCTCATTTCCGGCAGATGCTGACACATCAGGGTCTTGTCTCCGGTGTACTGATAAATCTGCCAGGGAATTTCAAACAGGACGCCGTTACAGTGGGGGCCCGTATACATCACATCATAGCCCCAACCCGGGGAGGGCACGATGCCCGGCAGTGCGCCATCTTCGCGCATAGAATCCAAAATATCCTGATACCACTTGGTGAGGAACTTTGCAGAGTCAAAGTTCATCACAAATTGCTCTGCGGAGCTGTGAGCATCGTTGGCCCATCCTAGCTTTTCCCGGGTGGGACAGTCAGTGGGCATATAGAACATATTGCTCCAGGTGGCGAAAACGCCCATGTTATACAGCCGGTTCAGCCGGTAATCCGAGCAGCTGAAGGCGGTAATCCGGGAAACATCCTGGTGGACAAACACGGCCTGCACCAAATCTGCCGGTGGGGTCTCCACCAGACCGGAAACCTCCACAAAGCGGAAGCCGAAATAGGAAAACTTGGGAGACCAGATTTCCTCCGAACCGTCGGAAATATAATCGTTATAGGCATACCGGGCCAAGCCGGGCCGGCGGCACAGACCAAAGCAGTTGAAAAATTCCAGCGTGCCATCCTCATGGCAGTCTTCTGCGTAGCGGATAGTCACCCGCTGACCCCGGAGCAAAGAGCCGGTGCGCAGCCGGATATAGCCGGAAATATTCTGAGGGAATTCATAAATCCACCGGTCGCCGAATTTGGTGACTCGAATGGGATCGTACACCTCAAATTCCCGAATGGGCTGGCAGGTGCATTCCCGCAGAACGCCGGCAGGGGGGTTCTCCACGACGACAGCAGGTTTCCAACCGGAATCGTCGTAACCAACATCGTTCCAGTCGGGATCTTTCAGTCGGGCATCATAGGTTTCGCCGCTGCGCAAAGAATTGTAAAGGTAGGGGGACTGATCAGTGCAGACCCAATCTCCGTCACTGACGATGGATTCCTTGCGACCGTTGGCATAGGTCAGCTCCAGCCGGAAAATCAGCTTCGGCACATCCCGCCAGTGAGCCTTAAAATGTCCCCATGAGGAGTTAATGGCTTCGTTGTACCAGCCATTGCCCAAAATGGCGGCGGCCACATTGTCACCGGGCTGCAGAAGGTCGGTAACATCATAGCGGTTGTACCAAACGGTTTTGGTGTAATCGCTGACCGGAGCAGTGAGCAGATCCTTCGTTACCGCCTTACCGTTGAAGTAGAAATAGCCGTAACCCAAGCCGGCATAGAAAACTTCTGCCCGGACAGGCGTTTCTGTAAGGACAAAACGTCTGCGAAACCGGGGAGCGCCCGTATCCAGAGGGGTATCCAGGCTCAGGGGACGGTAGGATTTTATGTATTTTGCATCAGAGAACATTCCAAGGCCTCCCATATAATTTCATATCTGCGCCAACATGCTCCTCCGGCGACCGGAAAGCGGTTGGCCTGTATTTATTATAACGAAACCGCGGTGTCTTTGCAAGGGGTAATTGCGATAAAACCTATCAACCGGGCGTTCTTTTTTAACGTATGCCGTAATTTTCAATGATGTAATCCATGTCCTTGTCGCCCCGGCCGGAGAGATTGATGAGGACAGAACCGTGCTCCATGGTCTTTGCCAGCTTCATGCCATAGGCCACCGCGTGGGCAGACTCGATGGCAGGGATAATGCCCTCCATCCGGGCCAGCTTGTAGAATGCATCAATGGTCTCATTGTCGTCGATGACATCGTACTTGACTCTGCCGATCTCCTGCAAAAATGCATGCTCCGGGCCGGAAGAGGGATAATCCAGGCCGCTGGCCACGGAGTATACCGGCGCGGGCTCGCCGTTTTCGTCCTTCAGCATGATGCTGTTAAAACCATGCATAACGCCCTCAGAGCCGTACTTCAGGCTGGCGGCGTGATCTCCCAGCTTTGGCCCTCTGCCCAGAGGCTCGATGCCGTAAATATCCACAGGATCATTGAGAAATCCGGCGAACAAGCCTGCCGCGTTGGAGCCGCCGCCCACACAGGCGACAATGGCATCCGGCAGATGGCCGGTCATATCCATAAACTGCTCTCTGGCCTCGATGCCCACCACGCTCTGGAAATCTCTTACCATCATGGGGAAAGGATGGGGACCCAGAACCGAGCCGATGCAGTAGATGGCATTTTCATATTCCTTGCTGTAAGCATCAAATGCGGCATCAACAGCTTCCTTCAGTGTCTGCAGGCCGTGGGTAACTTCAATGACGTTTGCGCCCAGAATCTTCATTCTGGCCACGTTGGGGGCTTGCTTTTTGATGTCCACGCTGCCCATATAGATGTCACACTCCAGACCGAAGTAGGCGGCGGCGGTGGCCAGCGCCACACCGTGCTGACCGGCGCCGGTCTCGGCGATGACCTTCTTCTTGCCCATGTAGCTGGCAAGGAGCGCTTCGCCCATGCAGTGGTTCAGCTTGTGAGCGCCGGAATGGTTCAGATCCTCCCGCTTGGCATAAAGCTGTACCCGACCGCCCATGGCATTGGAAAGCCGCTCCAGATGGGTCACCGGAGTGGGCCGGCCCTGGAATTCTTTCCGAATACGGCGCAGCTCCGCAATGAACTTCCGGGACTGGCAAATGGTGAAATAGGCCTCGGTAATCTCCGCCATGGCCTTTTTCAGCTTTTCTTCCACAAATACGCCGCCGTACTTGCCAAAATAACCGTTTACATCGGGATAATTCCGAAAATAGGTTTCAAAATCCACATTGTTAAGCTTCATAATGTTTCCCTCCTGAAAATAAAAAGCGCCCCGGGCAGAACATACCTGCCAAGGACGAATAGCTACAGTATCCGCGGTACCACCTTGATTGCCGGAAAACCGGCCGCTTTTCTGCGATGCCAACACACCGCCAGCCCATAACGCAGGCTCTGCGTCAGAAGATACTAAGGAAAGCCCCGTTCCCCCTGCCCTCGGCGGACCATGGACTGCGCCGCTTTTCACCCCACTCTCAGCACCGGGGGCTCTCTGTAGATGCGCTATGCAACCCTTTTTCCGCGTCAACGGTTTCTGTATGAAGCTATTAAACTACAAATCTGCCCCCTTGTCAAGCACTTTTTCTTTCCAAGGCGAGCAAGCCCATTTCCGGCGGTGCGCCGCGAGAGGGGTACACAGGGGAGAGCGCATTTGGCGCGCGGGAGCGCGACTCCAGCGTCTCCCCTGTGACGATTTCTTTGGTTACTTTCTTGTTCGGACACAAGAAAGTAACACGCACACGCTTTGCAAATATACAATTCTTATATTAGCAAGAACCCCCGCTGTCTAAAAGACAGCAGGGGAAGCTTATAAAACTTACATATCGAAGGGTTCCATGCCCAGTACGGGGTGGCCCACTTCAGACAGGTATTCCAGCAGCTGCTCGGGATCTTCCTGGCAGATGGTTTCATCTGCGATCATGTCGGTGAAGTTCTCCACGCCGTACATTTCCAGAGCGGTGGCATCCAGACGCTCGCGCATCTGATCCTTCAGCATCTTAGGCATCCAGACGATACGGCCGGGGCCGCCTTCCGCTGCGATGAACTTCTTGGAGGAGATGAAGTGCTTGCCGTGACCCATGAAGCCGGGGGTCTGAACGCCGCCGCCGGTCATGGAAGCCATCTCGGAGAAGGACATGCCCAGAGGAGTGATGCCGGCGTGCTCACGGCAGGTGATGACGACGCCCATGGAGACGGGCTCAACACCACAGATACACTCGAAGCAGCCGCAGGAGGTCATGGGATCCTGGAACAGGGAGTACAGAGTGATACGCTCGACAGCACCCTGGGAATACTTGTTGACAGCGGCATCCATGGAGTCGTAACGGCCCAGACGCTCGTCCTGGCAGCCTTCCTTGACGATGGGCTGGCAGGGACCGTGGGGATCCAGCTCCTTGGTAGCCTTGGCGTCCAGCCAGGAAACGGCACCGCACAGACCCAGACGCTCGGGAGTGACGATACAGACGTGGCTGGGGGAGAAGGCCTGGCACATGATGCAGGTGTAGAACTCGTTGACGGACTCGTCGGTCATGGAAGCCAGACGTCCGTCACGGGCATTCAAGATCTCGTTGGCATGAGCACGCAGCTCCTTGTTCTGCTCAGCGTCAACAACGATCTTGACCTGGCACTTGTCAACAACGGCCTCGAACTCGCTCATGACCTTGGCGTACAGAACTTCGCCGATGTGCTTGAACTTGAAGCCAGCCTCGAAGTCGGTCTTGGAGATACGGACACGGATCATGTCACGCTGGCCGGTGTGCATAACGCCTTCGATGCAGTTGATCCAGCTGTGGAACTTACGCTCCATAACGGACTCGAAGTCAGCCTGCATAGCCTTACCGGCAACGTTGACGGTGTAGGACAGGGAGATCTTGGAGCCAACGGGGACTTCGTCGATCTCGGGACCGATGACGGTGATCTTGTGATCCTCGACCTCGGCAGCTTCCTTGGTCTGAACCAGCTCGAAGCAGTCGACGCGGGAGCCGTCAACTTCCACCTGCATATCGCCGCGGCGGATGATTTCGCCCTCGAATGCGGTGGCGTAGGAAACGGGGATGTCGATCTTGGTGATCTTCAGCTTGATGTCGCGGGCCTCCAGAGAGGTGGCGTTCCACTTGGAGGTGTCCAGCTGCTGGATCAGGGACTTGGGAACACGGAACATGTTCTCGGTCTCGTTAGAGACAACGGGGAAGCCCAGGCAGATAGCGCCGGCGCCGTAGGAGACGATCTCGTCGGACAGGGGCTTGTAAGCGTTGACGAAGGCCTTAACGCGGTCCATGGTGTACTTGTACAGGTTCTTGTAGTCACCGGGCTGGATGTTGCCGAAGATCAGAGCGGCACGGACAGCGACGGAGACGACATGGATGACGGACTGCATCTCGTAGCCCAGGGGCACCACGCGGACGCCCTCGCCCAGAGCCATGCCGGCCTCGTGGCAGTGCTTGACGGCATCGCCGGTCAGGGTGACCAGGATACC
>JAZOUU010000137.1:0-2352 GCA_045658365.1 Faecousia sp.
GGCATTGCCACCCGCAAAAAATACAAAGGCGATACATAAAATTACGGGGCACTTCGCGTGCCCCGTATTGCTTTATAAATCATCTGCATCCTGTACTGGAATTTCCCCTTTATCCGCCGGGATGCCGGTATAGCTGCCCATGGGATCTGTAATGATGGTTTCCTTTTTCTCCGTGTTCCGATACTTTTCCTTATTTTGCATTGTAATCCCCCGAATTGCCTTTTTTCTTGCTTTATGATATCATATCCCAAAGGAGGGATTCTATGTTCGATATCACATTGATTGCAATGGGGAAATTAAAGGAGAAATTTTACCTTTCCGCTGCGGAGGAATACCAAAAGCGGTTGAAAGGCTACTGCAATTTCCAGCTTTTGGAACTGCCGGAATACCGGCTGCCGGAGAATCCCTCTGATGCGGAGATCAATGCCGGTCTGGACAAAGAAGCGGATCTGATCCTGTCCAAAATCCCAAAGGGCGCATGGCTCTGCATTTTTACCCCGGAGGGAAAAACCCTTTCCAGTCCGGAGTTCGCCCAAAAATTAAAGGACGTGAAGCTCAGCGGAAAGAGCAGCGCCTGCTTTTTGATCGGTTCTTCCTTCGGGATTTCTCAGAAAATCAAAGATATCGCCGATTTTAAGCTGTCCATGGGCCCCATGACCTTCCCCCACCACTTAGCACGGATTATGGTACTGGAGCAAATTTACAGGGCTGAGGCCATTCAAGCCGGCAGCAAGTACCATAAGTAGGTAGCTTAGAATTCTCCTGCGTCATACATGACCGCGGACAGGGCGCACAGCGGCGCGGTTTCGCACCGTAAAATCCGTTTTCCCAGAGTGCAGACCGTCATTCCGGCGGATTGGGCCTGCAGTACCTCTTTTTCTTCCAAACCACCCTCGGGGCCGGTAAGCAGGCTCACGGAATGGTATTCACCGTTAGATAAGGCCATGTTTAGGGTTGTTGCCTGCTCGTTTTCATAAAACAGCAGTGCTTTTTCTGCCTTTACCGCCCGCTTAACCGCCTCCGTAAAGCTATTTAAAAGGACAACCTGGGGAATCCTTCCCCGGCCGGATTGCTCTGCGGCAGATGCCGCAATTTTCTGCCAGCGCTCCAGCTTCTTTTTCAAACTTTTCTCATCGGGACGGGAAACACACCGGGCCGAGGGAAATGCCACGATTTCAAAAGCCCCCAGCTCTGTGGCCTTTTGAATCACGTGCTCCAGTTTATCTGCCTTGGGAAATGCCATGTAAATGCTGGCAAGCACCTTGGGTTCTGTCTCAGAATCCCGCCGCTGCAACACCTCCAACTCTGTAGCGTCCACGACGGAGCAAAGGGCTTCGTGACCGTTTCCGTCACAAATCAGCACCTGCTCCCCTGCCTTCAGCCGCAGCACTTTTGCATGCTGGGCATTTTCATCGGTCAGAATAATCCGGCTTGATGCAAACACTTCCGGCTCTACGAAAAAACGTGTCATTCCCAATCCCCCTTTTTGAATAGTTTATCAAAAAAGCGCCTGCATTGCAAGGCATCGAAAAAAGATATTGACAAAAAAACCGGGAGAAGTTATAATGTTCTAGCGCTTGCGAGAGTGTTGGAATGGTAGACAAGCACGTTTGAGGTGCGTGTGGTTACGCCGTGTGGGTTCGAGTCCCATCTCTCGCACCAAAAAGAACACCACCCTTTGGGTGGTGTTCTTTTTGGTAATTTGCGAGGATGGGACTCGAAAGGCGGATCAGAAAACAGTCCGGTGGACTGTTTTCCCGCCGTGGGAGAGTCACTTGAATTTGAGACGCATCCAGTATGATGTGGATCAAATTCAAATGTGTGCGAAGTTGAAAAAGTGTTGGCACAAGCGTTCCTTTTGAAAAATCCTATTTGGGATTTGGAGATATTTTGTTTCTCTGTTTAACGATACAGGACTCGATTTGCATTTTCGCCTTTGGCGAAAATTATAGTTCGGCTCCGTCCAGCCGTCGCCAGCAACAGTCCCCCGGACTGTTGCATTTAAATGGGTTCGATTCCTATGCCGTAGAAAAAACAAAACCCGAACCTTTCGGTCCGGGTTTCTTTTCTTTGGTGGACGATATAGGACTCGATTCAATCATGGTGTTGCCGCCATCCAGCTGGCGGCAAGCAGATGTCCACCGGACATCTGCATTTAAATGGGTTCGAGTCCTATCTCTAATGCCATAGCAAAAGAAAAAGCCCACCTCGATGAACTGCCCCAGTTTGTACGGACAGCACAAAAAAGTCCCTATGTAGGTAATATTAAGTTTTAAGCGGAGTGGCGCAGCGTTAGCGGCGCCACTCCAGTTTTATTCTGGATGCGCTCGTGGTTATAGAAATAAATATATC
>JAZOUU010000138.1:0-9071 GCA_045658365.1 Faecousia sp.
CACCGCAGCCACACTGGGGTCTTTGTCCCGGAGCAGGTCACCCATTTGACGCAACTTGTTGGCATCCGCATCGGGAACCGTCACTGTCAACACCTTCAGGCCGCCCACATTCCGGGAACCAAACAGGAACCGATCCACATCTCCGGCAGTTTCCTTGGCCTTAAAGGATTCAATGGTGCGCTTTAAGTTCTTTACCTCATCGATCTGGGCGTGAATCTTATCCACAAGCTCCGCAGGCTTTGTCTTCAGCTCTGCACAGGTAGCATAGACAAGACGGCGATTCCGCTCCATGTCTGCAAGGCATTCCTTGCCGGTAATGGCCTCAATTCGGCGCACACCGGAGGCAACACTGCCCTCGCTTTCAATACGGAAGGGGCCTACTTTAGCGGTGTTATCCAAATGGGTACCGCCGCAAAGTTCGATGGAATAGCCGCCCATGTTGACCACACGAACGCTGTCGCCATACTTTTCGCTGAACAGCGCAGTCGCGCCCATCTTCTTGGCATCCTCAATGGGCATTTCTCTGGTGTCCACGCTGTAACCTTCCAGCACTGCTGCCTGTACCAGGGCATCCACCTTGGCGATCTCCTCGACGCTCAGCGCTGAGTAGTGGGTAAAGTCAAACCGCAGATGATCCGGCTCTACCAGGCTGCCCGCCTGGTGAACATGGTCACCCAGAACACTGGTCAGGGCCTTCTGCAGCAGGTGGGTAGCAGAATGAGCGCGCATAATAGCCTTTCGGCGCTCCACATCGATGGAGGCCAGCACGATGTCATCTACCTTGATGGTACCGCTGCGGAGCTTGCCGTGGTGCAGATACTTGCCGCCCTTGTCCTTCAAGACATTGGTAACTTCAAAACGGCTCTCACCCACCAGGATCACACCGTGGTCTGCCACCTGACCGCCCATTTCTGCATAAAAAGGTGTCTTATCCAGAACAAGAATACCGCTCTCACCGCCGGCAATAGAACCGGTGACCTCTTCATCGACACATACTGCCAGAACCTTGGCTTCACAGTTATTCATGGTATAGCCCACAAATTCTGTGGGCGTATTGTCAATGCCAAGATCGATACCTGCCCAGCCAAGGTCGCCCATCTTCAGCCGGTCTTCCCGGGCACGCTTGCGCTGCTCCTCCCGGCACTGAGTATACTTTTCCATATCCACAGTCATGCCCTCATCTTCCAGCATCTCTACTGTCAGGTCTATGGGGAAGCCGTAGGTATCGGACAGCAGGAAGGCATCCTCACCGGAGAATACACTTTCACCGTTTGCCTTATGAGCTGCCAATTTATCACCAAAGATCTTCATACCGGTGTCGATGGTCTTGGCAAAAGACTCCTCTTCTGTCAGCACAGTCTTGATCACATAGTCCGCCCGTTCCCGGAGATAACCGTAATGGCTCTCATTCTCCTGAATCACGGTCTCAACAACCTTATAAAGGAAGGGCTTCTTCACACCAAGCAGCCGGCCGTGGCGGGCAGCCCGGCGGAGCAGACGGCGCAGCACATAGCCCCGACCCTCATTGGTGGGACGGACGCCGTCAGCAATCATGAAGGTAGATGCGCGGATATGGTCAGTAATGACGCGCAGGGATACGTCGGTCTTGTCGCTCTGGCCGTAGCTAGCACCGGTGATCGCGGTGACATGATTGGTGATGTTCATAACCGTATCCACGTCAAACAGGCTGTTTACATCCTGGCACACAACCGCCAGACGCTCCAGGCCCATGCCGGTATCAATATTCTTCTGCGCCAACTCGGTATAGTTTCCGTTGCCGTCATTGTCAAACTGGGAGAACACGTTGTTCCAGACTTCCATGTAGCGGTCGCACTCACAGCCGACCTTACAGTCCGGACTGCCGCAGCCGTACTTTTCGCCCCGATCATAATAGACCTCACTGCAAGGGCCGCAAGGTCCGGAGCCATGCTCCCAGAAATTATCTTTCTTGCCAAACCGGAAGATATGATCGGCAGGAACGCCGATTTCCTTATTCCAGATTTCAAAGGCTTCATCGTCATTTTCATAAATGGACGGATAGAGTCTGCTTTCCTCAAGACCAACCACCTTAGTCAAAAATTCCCAGCACCAGGCAATGGCTTCGCGCTTGAAATAATCGCCAAAGGAGAAGTTGCCCAACATCTCAAAGTAAGTGCCGTGACGGGCGGTCTTGCCGATGTTCTCAATATCGCCGGTACGAATGCACTTCTGGCAAGTGCAGACCCGACGGCGGGGAGGCTCTACCTCACCCTTGAAATAGGGCTTCATAGGGGCCATACCGGAATTGATCAGCAGAAGCGAAGCATCGTTTTGCGGAATGAGGGAAAAGCTGGGAAGGCGCAGATGGCCCTTGCTTTCAAAAAAGCTAAGGAACATTTCGCGCAGTTCGTTAACACCGTAGGGTTTATTGCTCATGAGATTCAACCTCCATAAAAAATTCAAGATAAAAACAAAGAAACCCCGCCCCTAAACATAGGGGCGAGGATCATCGCGGTACCACCCTAATTCATCCCCGATGGGGACATCTTAGCTGCTCTGTAACGGGAGCCCCCGTCCCGGTCATCCCGGGCAACGCTGGAAGTGGCCTGCAGGTCAGTTCTATAAGGGGCTCTCACTATCTCCCTTTCGCTGAATACAACCTAACTGCTTAATTTCCGCATAGTCTTTGCATATCGGGTACATTTTAGCATAAATACGGGAAATGTCAACTGTTTTCTTGGATTACCGCCTTAAAAGACCGGCATTTTTGATCCACTCGACGGACTCCCGGAGAGATGCGACAGTCTTGGTTTCCAGCACTACGCTACAATCACATTCATCAGCCAAAGCGAAATAAGACCTCAAATCCAGTTCCCCTGTTCCCAGCGAAAGATGATCCTTTTTCCCGTCCTTAGCATCGTGCGCGTGCATGTGGCAAAGCCGGTCTTTATGGGAGAGAATCAGCTCCTCATCCACCTTACCTGCGCAGTAGTTATGCCCAATATCCATGGTCAGGCCAAAAACTGGGCTTTCCAGGAGAAGCTTAAGTGCCTCCTTTTGATAATCACGATACCCATTGGTATTTTCAATGCAAATCCGAAGATCGCTGTCGCCGATGGCCTTGGCGCATACATCCCGGAAAGCCGCCATGCCGGAAAGATAATCCTCACGATAAGCTTCATAAAAATAGACGATCCGCTCCGGTGTGGTGTACTTTGCCCCATCGGACAGGTGCATATTCAGCTTTTTCGCGCCGATTTTCTTTGCCAATTCGATGGTATCCAGCGCAGCCTGGCGGTATCCCTGGGCCACCGCAGGATGAAACTCCACGACACCCATTTCGTCATTTAGGTGAATCGTATAGGAGATGTCATAAACCTTTGCCAGTCGGTTCAGTTCCTCCGGCTGCAGCAGATGGGGCTGGTGCTTGGGGAAATTGGTGTTCAGCTCCAAAAAGGACAGACCCAGCTCTGCGCAAAGAGCCACGGTTTCCTCCACTGTTTCGGTCTCAATCAGCGTGGGCATTCCAAAAGTAATCATAACATCCACTCCATTTCTCTCCCGGATTATAGCATAAATCCCTCCGATATACAACTGTTACTTTCCCATTCAGAAGAAAAATCCCTCTCCCTACTTGGAAAATATACAAGAATATGCTAAACTGAAGACATCAATGAAAGGGGGCTGCGCTGTGAAACGATTTCGCAAGGTATATTTGGAAATTTCCAACGTCTGCAATCTAAACTGCAGCTTCTGCCCCGGAACAAAGCGGAAGGCAAAAATCATGACCGAAGAGGAATTTACCTATCTGATTTCCAAACTTCGGCCATGGACGGACTATTTGTACTTCCATCTAATGGGAGAGCCCCTGTGCCACCCCTTACTATCCAGATTCCTTCGTTTGGCAGGGGAAGCCGGTTTTCGAGTGATTCTGACCACCAACGGCACACTCCTCGCCCGTCAGCAGGAAATGCTGCTTTCATCCGATGGGCTGCACAAGGTCAACATTTCTCTTCATGCCTTTGAAGCAAACGATCTGTCCCTCCCCTTTTCTGATTACTTAAAAGACTGCTTCACCTTTGGACAGGCAGCGCAAGGAAAATGTATCATATCCTACCGGCTGTGGAATCAAGGAGGCGCGGATCAGCTGAATCAGCAAATTCTTGAAACCATGGAATCTTTCTTTCCTAAGCCATGGGTTAAAGAACGCCACGGCTGGCGATTGGAAGACCGGGTCTATATGGAACACGGTGACCGGTTTGACTGGCCGGAACTGTCCGCACCGGAGGGTAACGATACCTGTTTTTGCTACGGACTTCGGGATCAAATCGGAGTTCTGTGCGATGGAACGGTTGTGCCCTGCTGTTTGGATCACGAAGGTGATCTTCCTTTGGGGAATTTGTTACGTGAGGAAATGGAAGATATTCTGGCAACACCAAAAGCCCAGGCCATCTACCAGGGTTTTTCAGATGGAAGAGCCGTGGAGTCCCTCTGCCGCCGCTGTGGCTATGCCAAACGTTTTACCAAATAAGCAAACCGCCTGCCAAATGGCAGGCGGTTAAATGTTATTTATACAGGGGGAACTGTTGGCAAATTTCAGCCACGGTGGCCTTCACTTCGCTCTGTGTACCCTCAAAATCCTTGGCAGTCAGAGCAATGCAGTGCGCGATCTTCTTCATCTCACCCTCACCCAGGCCCCGAGTAGTCACGGCAGCAGTACCGATCCGGACACCGCTGGTAACGGAGGGCTTTTCCGGGTCATTGGGTATTGCATTCTTGTTCAATGTGATGTGGTTGGCATCGCAGCGAAGCTGCAAATCCATACCGGTAATGTTCATGGGCCGCAGGTCAGCCAGCATCAGGTGGTTATCCGTACCGCCGGTGACCAGATCGAAGCCTTCCTCCAGAAGCGCGCCGGCCATGGCCTTGGCGTTCTTCACGACATTCTGCGCATAGGTCTTAAAGGCAGGCTGCATCGCTTCCTTGAAGCAAACCGCCTTGGCAGCAATCACATGCTCCAGAGGACCGCCCTGAGTGCCGGGGAAAACGGCAGAATTCAGCTTCTTAGCATATTCCTCCTTCGCAAGGATCAGACCGCCACGGGGGCCGCGAAGAGTCTTGTGGGTGGTGGTGGTGACGATGTCCGCATAGGGCACCGGGCTCTGGTGCGCGCCGCCGGCAACCAAGCCGGCAATGTGAGCCATATCCACCATCAAGACAGCGCCCACTTCGTGAGCGATGTCCGCAAAGGTCTTAAAATCAATGGCTCTGGGATAGGCAGATGCGCCGGCGATGATCAGCTTGGGCTGGCATTTTTTTGCCATGTCCCGAATTTCATCATAGTCAATGAGACCGGTCTCATGATTTACGTCATAAGAAACAACGTTATAATACTTGCCGGAGATATTGGCAGGGCTGCCGTGAGACAGATGGCCACCATTGGCAAGGCTCATGCCCATCATGGTATCGCCGGGCTGCAGCAGCGCCAGCTGCACCGCCATATTGGCCTGGGCGCCGGAGTGGGGCTGCACGTTGGCAAACTCTGCGCCAAACAGTTCCTTTGCCCGTTCAATACACAGAGACTCCAGTTCGTCAACGTGCTGGCAGCCGCCATAGTAACGCTTTCCGGGCAGGCCTTCTGCATACTTATTGGTAAGAACCGAGCCCATTGCCGCAATCACAGCGGGAGATGCAAAGTTTTCCGATGCAATCAGTTCCAGACCGTCCTGCTGGCGGGCCAGCTCTCTATTCATCATTGCTCCGATCTCGGGGTCAAATTCAGATACAAATCCAATCGCGTCCAGGGGTTTTCCGTACATAATCCATACATCCTTTGCAAAATAAAATAAGCAGTCCTGTCCGAGGACTGCTCCCATAGAATAATGGAAAAACAAGCTTCTCTGTCCGTTTGCCTGAGAGATTCAGCTTTCGCCTTGCACCTTCGGCACACAACTCAATGTGTTCTCCAGAGAGTCCTCGTCCCTTCGGTCATATCCAGGATGTTCCCGAAGAGATTCACAGGTATATTTACAAAAAGTATTATACACCCTTTTTCAAAATTGTCAACCACATTTCCTATTCCCTTTCCTCTCGACATCAGTTACACACGAATTATGGCTGATTTTGTCGAAATAACCTACCTGTTAAATATTGCCAATTGATTGGATATATGGTATCTTAAAAGTAATATCAGCACAGGCAGGTGATCGAAATGCAGAAATTACTCATTGCGCACCATTCAGAGGATTTTATCAATACACTGAGCGGAATGTTAAGCGTTCGCTTTCATGTCATTGCCTGCACCGACGGTCAAACTGCACTAGAACTTCTCCGGCGTGAAAAACCGGATGCACTTATTTTGGATCTGATGCTGCCCCGGAAAGATGGATTCGCAATTTTGGAGGAAGCATATCCCTGTATCCCGCCAGCGGTCCTTGCCACCACCGTACATAACAGCGACTACGTTCAACAATCCGCTGCCACAAAGGGCATCGGTTATATTATGCTGACTCCATGTGATATCCGGTGCGTTGTATTGCGATTGCTGGAGCTGATAAAATGTCCACAAGCATCTAATAACATAAACAAGGATCACCAGTCTAAAACAGTAGAACTCCTCTTAAAATTTGGTATACCCTCAGAACGGGACGGATTTACCCAGCTTCGCGCCGGCATTCCGCTGTTCGCGCAGGACACAGCGCAACGGCTGAGTAAGGAACTGTATCCTGCCATTGCCAAACTGTGCGGTTACGGAAGCGGGCTGCAGGTGGAGCGTTCCATCCGCAGCGCCATTGAGGCAGCATGGAATATGCGTAAAGGCAAGATCTGGGAATCTAATTTCCCGCCCGATGCGGATGGTGTATATACCTGCCCGTCAAACAAGGTTTTTATTTCCAGAATCGCATTTCTCCTCTCACATAGCGACAAATAACTCGTTCATGAAATATAATTGCGGATGTGCTTACACACATCCGCAGTTTTTCATATATGAGAAAGAATAAAATCCACCACAGGCCTGTAATCCTCCAACCCATGGGGATGATGTCCGCATCCCGGCTTCATAAATACCTGTATGGGAATACTTGCGGATTCATAAGCCTTCTGAAGCAGAATTCCGTTTTCCTCATAAGGAACGATCATATCAGCATCCCCAGCAACCATCACCACAGGAATTTTATGTTTTACCAACAGAGGAAGCTGATCCATGGGCATTTCCCGATAAGAAATCAATTCGGACAACGTAAGATTCAGCGCATTTAGAATTTCATCCACCCCTCTGTCGCCTCCCAGAGGCGAACCAATACCAAATCCACAGGGGCAGCTCATATAATTCAAAACAGGCGCATCCAGATACATACAGGAAACCAACTGTGGATATTTTGCCGCAAATTTAATGGCAATTAACCCACCGCAGCTCATTCCAACGGGAACCGCCTTCTGATTTAGGCCATAACTATCTGCCACATATTGAACAAACCGGGCCTTTCTGTCCAAATCCTCAGCAATTCCCCAGCGGTTCTTGTTCTTCAGATAGCAAAGGTGAAAGCCATTCTCTACCAACGCAATTTCCGTATCGGCAAATTCATTCCAATATTCTGTTTTTACTGCCAAGCGGCGAATAGATGTTCCCTCTTTTGGATGTACGATTATTGCTTCCTGACCCTCAAACACAAAGAGTTCCACAAAATAGCCGTGCCAAAGTTCGCTCAAACAGTACCACACTCCTTTGCTTGATAGGACTATTTTACTTCAAACCTCAAAAAAGTCAACGGTCGAACCAGCAACGACAAAAAAACGAGGCTGCATTGAAGCTGCCTCGTTTTTTTATAAACTATATTTACTTCCGGTACATCTTTAACCGCTCATAGGCCTGCTTAAACTTGTCAAATCCAAACATTGCCGCGTAGGCAACAAACAGTCCCAGAACCAAAACTGCTACGATATAGTACCAGAGAACGGCAAGGCCAATGTAGGAAGCCCACGCGAAGAAAGCCGCCATTGTAATCATAACAGAAAGAATCGTAGCTAAAAATGTTGTGGGCACTTTGGGAAACAATTTCTTTATGACCTCCACAATGATATTTACCCCAAACACCAAGCAGGCCATAATAAACAGGATAATAGATGCATAGTGAATCAAAATCGTACAGTCCATAAAAATTCCTCCTTTACGTCACTACATCATAGGTGCGAATTTCTTTATATATATCATCCACAAAGCTGTTGCCTCCCAATTTTTTGTAAGCATGATACAGCTTGTCGAAATTCTCCCGCTCATATTGGCGAATTTCCTCTAAATCCTTACATCGGTAGTAGGTATGCAGCATGGCGGTTCTGAGCTGGCATTTCTGCCCCTCCACGATCCGGTGCACCCACACGATCACCGGAATTGCAAAGCCAACGATGATCAGCACTTCGGAGATGATGGTCGCAAGGGGCGATAAAAAATCCATTAGTCCCCCTCCCTTACTCCACGTCCATGTGGATGTAGGTGCCGTCGATATCGTAGGCGTAGCGGATCTCCGGCTGTGCCTGTACGTAGGCCAGCACCTGGGCCGCTGTCTTTCCTCTGATGCGGAAGTCCATGGCCTTGCCATACAAATGTCGGCTGTTGGATACACCGCCCACGTTAGCATTATGGGTCTCACAGCGCACGCCGGAGCTGATGACGGCTGCCGCTCCAAAATGTTCGCGCACCCGGTCTGCCACCTTCACCAGCAGCGGGTGAGGCTCAGCGGGAAAACCGCTGCAGTACTTGCCGCCGCAGTTGCACTTAAACTCAGACCGATCGAAGTATTTCACCTCGTCCCAGTTGACTCCGGGGAGTTCGCCCCGGTAAACCACCTCCAGGATCTTCTTTTCGGTAGCCGGGCCGAAGATGCCGTCCGCGTCCAGACCGTAATCGCTCTGGAAGTTCCTGGTCGCCGCCTCGGACACAGGGCCCCACAGGCCGTCGACGTTGTTGACCTTGTTGCTGTTTTCGGGGCTATAATACCCCAGGTACTCCAGTAAGCACTGTTTCTGTTGAATAGTCATATCGGCCCACCTTAGTCAAGCTCCACGCCGTACTTTTTCAGCACGGCGATCACGTC
>JAZOUU010000139.1:0-1023 GCA_045658365.1 Faecousia sp.
CCGTGCGGGAGGTGATGACTACCCAGATCCTGTCTGCACTGCCGGATATGGATGCGTCGGCCGCGGCGGGGCTGATGGGCCGTGCCCAGATCCGGCGCCTGCCGGTGCTGGAGGACGGAAGACTCTGCGGCATGGTCAGCCTGGGTGACCTGGCCCGGCGGGAGGAAACCGGCATGGATGCGGCGGATGCCCTGGGGGAAATCAGCTCAGGCCTGTCAAAACGGGGCGAATTCCGCCTGTGAAAGACGGGTGTGCACAGGTAAAATCCTACAAAAAAGATATGCTGTTTTTGTGAAAAAGTGCTTGACAAATGGTTTTACCTGTGCTAATATACGCAAGCTGTCCGCAAGGGCAACGAAACAACGAAACGCAACAAAAGAAATTTGAAAAAACTTGAAAAAAGTTCTTGACAAATTGAATTGCTTGTGCTAGTATATAAAAGTTGTGTGATGAACGGCGAACAGCCCGGAGCGCAACGAACATCAAAAAACTTTGAAAAAACTTGAAAAAAGTTCTTGACAAAGTCGACAAGATGTGCTAACATATAAAAGTTCGCAGCGCACCACTTCCGGTGGGCAAACGAACAAAACTGTACCTTGTAAATTGAATAATGCAAGACAAACTATTAACACCTTGGACAATTTATATGGATTGTTTTAAGCGTTTTTAAGAACGAATAACAGCCAACGAAAATTCTTGAGTATATTTGCTAAGACAAATTTATTCAAAACTTTGATTTGAGCCCTTCGGGGTTTAGATACAATTTTTTGAGAGTTTGATCCTGGCTCAGGACGAACGCTGGCGGCGTGCCTAACACATGCAAGTCGAACGGGGTAATCCTTCGGGATTACTTAGTGGCGAACGGGTGAGTAACGCGTGAGAAACCTGCCTTTCAGTGGGGGACAACAGTGGGAAACTACTGCTAATACCGCATAATGTTATTTGGGGGCATCCCCGAATAACCAAAGATTTATTGCTGAAAGATGGTCTCGCGTCTGATTAGCTAGTTGGTGAGGTAACGGC
>JAZOUU010000140.1:0-8694 GCA_045658365.1 Faecousia sp.
TACGGCGCCCCGGGACGGATTGCTGCCTTCCGTGACGGAAGCGTTTGGCGGATGGTGATTGTGGTATTCCATCTGGATATACCGGAAGAAAAGCCAATACGCATCAGCTCTGAATCCAAGGAAGCCCGCTTCTTTACCAAAGATGAACTGAGAAATCTTGAAATCGCAGTTACTCACACGGATATCGTGAGGGAATGTTTTCTGGATGCTTGAATATTCATCGAAGTGCTGCAAAATTTTGCAGCGCTTCTTTTGTTGTGATTCACCGTTGCAGGACCTAGTATTTATAAAATATTCATGATTCCATCTTGTATATTCATTCGGATTATGGTATGATTTATACTGACGGTGCAGTATCCTAGTCGGGGTGACCATCTTCCAGGAAGGGCCTAAAAATCCTTTGAAGGGCACATCGATGAAGTCCCTGGTGCCTGCTTTTTACGCCCAGTTTAGGGTGGGTGCTGGGGGTTAAGGATCCCGGGCGCGCTCCAATGGCATGGAGCATACGACCCGGCTTCCGTGGAGACCTGGTATTGTGCGACGGCGGTAAGTTTCCCGAACGGGGCCCGTCCGCGTACGAACCTGGTATGAACCTGCAAGGCGGTGCGCAGAATCGCGTGCTGCGTGCAGTGTAGCCTGCCTTGAGTGAACATGCGGGGAAAGAGGAACATACAGCGGCTGGTCGTGGCCAGACCGGGGCTGTTATTGCTTCTGGAAACCATGCTTGCAAAAGAGGCTAAGAGACGGAACATTTCGTTGTGGAAAACACCTAGGCTGTCGTAACTGGGCAGACAGGGGATTACAGTACGGACTAAGTGGCTATCGGGTACTTATGCTGGTGACACATAGGCGGACAGATCAAACGGAAACGGCCTGCGCGGCAACGGCAGGTTCTGTCCGGGGAAAACCAACCCGACCTAAGCCGTAAGATTTATCCTGTCTGCTGCCGTCATTTTAAAACTTCTAAAGGGGATAATACCTGTGTCAAAGCCTGACCCATCCGGCTCCAGACGGGAGCGCAACAGAAACATTCGTTGGGTAATTACGATTTTCCTGGTAACCATTCTGGTATCCGGCATGATTTCTTTAATGTCTGATATTATTATGGCCAACAGTACCATGGCAGTAGCCTTTTTGATTCTGCTGTTTATTATTCTCATTGGTATTATTTTTGACGTGATTGGTATGGCCGTGGCAACCGCAGACGAAAAGCCTTTTCATTCCATGGCTGCAAGAAAGGTCGTCGGCGCCCATGAGGCCATTGCGCTGCTGCGTAATGCAGAACGTGTCAGCTCTATCTGTAACGACGTTGTCGGCGATATTTGCGGTGTCGTATCCGGCAGCGCTTCTGCTACCATTGCCGTGCAGATTTTAAGCCATTTTGAGTTTACCTGGCCCCAGATGATCTCCTTACTTATGTCTGCCTTGGCTGCTGGCCTTACTGTGGGAGGAAAAGCCATCGGCAAGACCTTTGCGGTCAATTCCTGCACCGCAATTGTGTATGCGGTAGGTAAGTTTATTTATCAATTTCGCTGCCTTACCGGCATTTTCAAAAGAAAGACTAAATAATGATAGGTTGTGTCAGGTTGTGAGCATTTTAGAAACTATTAACGGCCACAATGACCTGATCAATTTGGATGCGGCGGCGCAAACTCAGCTTTGTAAGGAGATCCGGGAATTTCTCGTTTCTCATATTGCAAAGACAGGAGGGCATTTGGCCTCCAATTTGGGTGTTGTTGAGCTGACTGCAGCCATTGAGACGGTATTTGATACGAATAAAGACCGCCTGGTTTTTGATGTGGGACATCAGTCTTATGTTCATAAGCTGTTGACCGGCCGCCAGGCGGATTTTGACGGTTTGCGGCAGTATGGCGGTATGTCCGGCTTTCCCAAGCCAAAGGAAAGTCAAACAGACTCCTTTGTAGCCGGTCATGCATCCAGCTCCGTTTCCATTGCTCTGGGAATGGCCAGAGCAAGAACTCTGCTTAAGCAGGATTATAAGGTCATTGCTCTGATCGGTGACGGTGCTGCCACCGGCGGCATGGCCTATGAGGGGCTGAATGATGCTGCGGACAGCGGTGAACCAATAATTATCATTCTCAATGACAATAACATGTCCATTGATAAAAACGTGGGCGGTATGGCAAAGCATCTGTCCAGGCTAAGAACCCAGGAGCGATACCTTGGAATGAAAGCAGAGTATCGTAAATTTTTGCAAAACATTCCCGGCGGAAGATGGATTTTCCGGTTCACTCAGGCATTGAAAAATGGCTTTAAACGGCTGTTTTTAAAGACTACCATGTTTGAAAACATGGGGCTTCACTATCTTGGCCCGGTTGACGGTCATGATCTGCCGGAACTGATTCGCATTTTACGGGTGGCTGATGCGCTAAATGGGCCGGTACTGGTGCATGTGGTGACAACCAAGGGGCAGGGATATCCTTATGCGGAGCTGGAACCTTCCAAATTCCATGGCGTTGGAAAATTTGACCCTGTATCCGGCGAAGTTCGAAAAAGCGGTGTGGACACATTTTCCGATGCCTTCGGTGATGAGATGATTTATTTGGCGGAATCGGATTCCCGAGTCTGCGCCATTACGGCAGCCATGCCCGGTGGTACGGGATTGCTGCGCTTCCGAGAGAGATTTCCAGAACGGCTGTTTGATGTTGGTATTGCAGAAGAGCATGCCGTATCCATGGCTGGCGGTTTGGCCAAACAGGGAATGATTCCTGTGGTCGCAATCTACTCTACCTTTTTGCAGCGCTCCTACGATCAGCTCATCCAGGATATTGCGCTGCTTAGCAATCATGTGGTCTTTGCCGTCGATAGAGCGGGCCTTGTCGGAGATGACGGGGAAACCCATCACGGTGTATTTGATGTGGGCTTCCTTCGACAGATTCCCGGTATGACCGTTTTGTGTCCGGGCAGCTGCGCTGAACTCCGGGATATGCTTCGGTGGTCGGCGAATGAGTGTTCCGGCCCGGTAGCCGTTCGCTATCCCCGGGGTGGTGACGGAAGTTTTCATAACTCCGCCTGGCAGGGAAGCCCGGATGTCTGCTGCCACAGAACAGGTAGTGATCTGACACTGATCACCTACGGTACGCTGGTTGATCAGGTCATGGCCGCAGCAGAAATTCTTACACAAAACGGAGTAGAAGCAACTGTTTTGCGTTTACTTTCCGTTGAACCCTTGCCTATAAATGGAATTTTAGAGAATATGGCAAAGGATCGTCCTGTGTTTGTTGTGGAAGAAGTATCCGGTGGCTGCGGAATTCGGGATGCTCTGGCAGCCCAGCTTCGTGCTCACGGAGAAAATGGCACGATTAGTGGCATAGACCTTGGTAACCGCTTTATTCCCCATGGCAGCATTGGGAAGTTATATCATCATTGCGGTTTGGATGGGCAATCCATCGCAAATTCTGTATTGGAGGCGCGTCATAATGAAAATTAAAAAAAGACTGGACGTACTTCTGACAGAACGGATGTACGCAGAAAGCCGTTCCAAAGCGCAAGCCATTATTATGGCAGGGCAGGTCTATGTGGACGGACAGAAAGCGGATAAGCCCGGTATTTCCTACGAAGAATCTGTGGAGATTGAAGTCCGCGGGGATACCTGTCCCTATGTCAGCCGGGGCGGCTTGAAGCTGGAGAAAGCCCTGCGTGATTTCGGCGTGAAGCCCGAGGGATACGTATGCAGCGATTCCGGCGCTTCCACCGGCGGCTTTACCGATTGCCTGCTGCAGCAGGGGGCCAGTAAAGTCTTTGCCATTGATGTGGGCTACGGGCAGCTGGATTGGAAGATTCGCTCTGACACCCGGGTGGTGGTCATGGAGCGCACCAATATTCGCTACGTGACACCGGAGGATCTGGGAGAGCCGCTGGATCTGTCTGTGATAGATGTGAGTTTTATTTCTCTGAGAATCGTACTGCCGGCTATTAAGCAATTACTGAAACCCAATCAGGGGCAGGTTCTGTGCCTGATTAAGCCCCAGTTTGAGGCTGGAAAAGAAAAGGTCGGCAAAAAAGGTGTGGTTCGGGATCCGGAGATCCACAAAGAAGTCCTTGACCAGTTTGTATCCTTGGCCAATGAATTGAATTTTCGGATTCTTGGCTTGACTTTTTCTCCGGTAAAAGGCCCGGAGGGGAATATAGAGTTTTTAGCGCACTTAACCCTGGCAGATGCCGAAAGCATCTTGCCGGATACTGCTCAGGTGGTTGCAGATGCCCACCAAACACTGAAAGGGTGAGGATGAAGTGAAAAAAGTAATATTGACACCCAATCCTTACCGGGACAAGGGGTTTCAGACCGTTCGGGAGGCGCATCGCATCTTAACCGAATCCGGTATCGATGTGAAGATCTGTCTTCCTTTTGAGGTAGACAAAACCTTTGAACTACCCAGAGATCTGCGATTTTACAGACTGGAACGGGAACTGCCCGGCGCCTGCATGATCGTTTGCTTTGGCGGTGACGGGACGATTTTACACATGGCAAAAACCGCAACACGGGCCGGAATTCCCATTCTTGGTGTCAACATTGGCACCATGGGCTTCATGGCTGAGTTGGAAAGTACCGAATTACAGCAGTTGACCCGGATCGCAACAGGGGAGTATACCCTTGACAACCGCATGATGCTGGATGTGACCGTGCACCGTGACCGGGATATTATTTTCCACGATATCTGTCTGAATGATGTGGTGGTTACCAAGGGCGCGGTAGCAAGAATTGTACATCTGTATGTGGAATGTGATGGCGTACAGGCCATGGAGTGCGGCGGAGACGGAATTATCGTTGCAACACCAACAGGGTCCACCGCCTACAGCCTTTCTGCCGGTGGACCCATCGTAGAGCCCGAGGCTCACAATATACTGATCACCCCGATTTGCGCCCATGATGTTGCCAGCCGTTCCATGGTTGCATCGGATAAACGCATCATTACCATCGGATTGACCCGGAACGCCAGGCGAAATGCTTTCCTCAGCGTAGACGGGGGAAAGGCCCTTCGCCTAAATATTGGCGATGTAGCGACTGTCCGTACATCCAAACTGGAGACTCGGTTGGTTCGGCTGAAAGACAGAAGCTTCTACGATGTTATCAATGTTAAATTTAAAAACAGCAGATGAGGTTGGGAATATGAAAAATCAAAGACAAGCCAAAATCATGGAAATCATTGCAAACCGCAACGTAGAAACTCAGGAACAGCTGCTTGGTGAGCTACAGAGCGCAGGTTTCCGCAGCACTCAGGCCACCATTTCCCGGGATATTAAGGAGCTGCGCATCGTTAAGGAACTGACCAGCTTCGGCACCTACCGCTATACCGCTGCAACGGACGAAGTAGGGGGCACATTCTCCAGCAAGCTGAATACTATTTTCCGGGAATGCATTACCGGCTATGATTATGCCCAGAACCTGATTGTCATCCGCACGCTGCCCGGTCTGGCCTCTGCGGCCGCATCTGCCATCGATGCTATGAACATGAGCGTGGTGGTCGGCAGCATTGCTGGCGACGACACCGTGCTGGTGATTATGCGTGACAATAATGCTGCCGCTGCTTTCTGCGGCGAGATCAAGAGCCTGTTAAACTAAGACTTTTAGGAGGAAGCGCGCAATGCTGAGTCTTCTGCATATTGAGAATATCGCGGTCATTGAGTGCTCTGATATCTCCTTTGACAGGGGCTTCAATGTCCTGACCGGTGAAACAGGCGCAGGTAAATCCATTGTGATCGATGCCATTTCCTCCATTCTCGGAGAACGGGCTTACCGGGACATGATCCGAACGGGCGCCAATAAAGCCTCTGTCCGGGCGGTATTTACCGAAGTCGCAAAATCCGATTGGTTCGAGGAAAACGGTGTTCCCTACGATTCCGAGGTTATGATCCAGCGGGAGATTTATCTGGATGGTAAAAATCTCTGCCGGGTAAACGGTATGCCGGTGACTGTGGCCATTTTGCGGAAGCTGGGAGCGGAGCTGATCGACATACACGGCCAGCACGATTCGGCATCACTGTTCGATGAAACCAATCATTTAACGTTTTTGGATCGGTTTGCTTCCAATCAGCAGCTGCTTGAGAATTATACGGAAGCATATACCAAGGTTAATGACTTGCGGCATGAAATCGAGCATTTAACCATGGACGAAGGAGAAAAGCTTCGCCGCATGGAAACCCTGCGTTATCAGATCGAGGAAATTACCAAGGCCAATTTGACCGCCGGAGAAGATGATGCGTTGGAATCCCGCCGAAAGGTACTTCAGAACGCAGAGAAGCTTTCCGACAGCATGAATGCCGCCGTGGAGAGCCTGTACGGCAGCGACGACAGCGACGGTGCAGCCTCGTTACTGTCTCTGGCAGAACGGGAGCTTGCCCGGATGGCCCGTTTTACCGATGCCTATGCATCCATTCATGAACAGGTCACCGACCTTATGTACCGGGTGCAGGATGCGGCTGAGGAATTGCGCAGCGCAAGGGACGATCTATCTTACTCTGCCGATGAACTGGAACAAATCGAATCCCGATTGGATGTGATTCACAGACTTCGCCGGAAATACGGCGCAAGCTGCGAGGAAATTCTCGAATATTTAGAAAAAGCGCAACAGGAATTGGATGAAATCACCTTCTCCGATGACCACCTGGAGCGCCTAAAGGGCAAGCTTGCCCATGCCGAATCTGCGGCTTGGGAAGCAGCCAACCTACTTCGGAAAAGCCGTAAGCAGGCTGCTGTGTTGCTCTCGGAACAAATTTTGAAGGAGCTTTCCCAGCTGGATATGCCCAAGGTTCAGTTTTCCTGCGAGTTTACGGAACTGGATTTGGGCGAGCGAGGCGCGGACGGCGTTGCATTTTATATGTCTGCCAATGCCGGAGAAGCGCTGAAACCCATGAGTAAGGTAGCTTCGGGTGGTGAGCTGGCCAGAATTATGCTGGCGATCAAAAATGTGCTTTCCCAGCAGGATCAGGTAGCTACCTTAATTTTTGACGAGGTGGATACCGGTGTTTCCGGTCGCGCTGCGCAAAAGGTCGCGGAGAAGCTCCGCAGTGTGGCTGTCAATAAGCAGGTTCTATGCGTAACCCATTTACCCCAAATTGCGGCAATGGGGGATACCCATCTGCTGATCTGCAAAACCGAGCGGGAGGGAAGAACCTACACAACGGTGACACCTCTTGACCGGGAAGGAAGAAAGCAGGAGCTTGCCCGGATCATCGGCGGCGCGAATATCACGGATATCACGCTGAAAAGCGCGGAGGAAATGCTTCAGGGGTAACAATCACCTTGACAAAATCCCACTTTTTCGCTATCATATCGCTGTAACACATGGATGGGATGAAGTATGCGAACCTTTCCTTTCAGAGAGCTGCCGGTGGGTGCAAGGCAGCAGGGAAAGTCGCAGAAATACCTCCCGGAGTGGTCTTTTTGAAGTAACAGTAGGAAAGAACGGGTGCGCCCGATAACGCGCGAAGCGTTGGAAAACGCTTAGAGGTCTGCATTGTGAGGTGCAGATAAACCAGAGGTGGTACCGCGTAATTTTACGCCCTCTGTCCATTTCGGACAGAGGGTGTTTTTATTTTTGGAGGAACAAATATGAAATTATATGATGAACTGGTTGCCCGTGGGCTCATTGCCCAGGTAACCAACGAAGAAGAAATTCGGGAAATGATCGATAACGGCAAAGCCGTGTTCTATATTGGTTTTGACCCCACGGCGGATTCACTCCATGTAGGTCACTTTATGGCCCTTTGCTTGATGAAGAGATTGCAGATGGCAGGAAACCGTCCCATCGCTCTGATTGGCGGCGGCACAGCCATGATTGGTGACCCCTCCGGCAGAACCGATATGCGCAGCATGATGACCCAGGAGACCATTCAGCATAACTGCGAGTGCTTCAAAAAGCAAATGGAGCGGTTTATCGAATTCGGTGAGGGGAAAGCCATGATGGTCAACAATGCCGACTGGCTGCTGAACCTCAACTACGTGGATTTCATTCGGGAAATCGGCGGCTGCTTCTCTGTTAACAACATGCTTCGTGCAGAGTGCTTTAAACAGAGAATGGAAAAGGGCTTGAGCTTCCTGGAATTTAACTACATGCCCATGCAGTCCTACGACTTTTACTACCTGTATCAGCATTACGGCTGCAATATGCAGTTCGGTGGCAATGACCAGTGGAGCAACATGCTGGGCGGCACAGAGCTGATTCGCCGGAAACTGGGTAAGGATGCCCATGCCATGACCATCACTCTGCTGCTGAACTCTGAGGGCAAGAAGATGGGCAAGACCGCCTCCGGCGCAGTATGGCTGGATCCCAATAAGACCTCTCCCTTTGATTTCTACCAGTACTGGCGAAATGTGGCTGACGAGGATGTGCTCAAGTGTATCCGCATGCTGACCTTCCTGCCCATGGAGCAGATCGATGCCATGACAGACTGGAAGGATGCTCAGCTGAACACTGCGAAAGAAATTTTGGCCTTTGAGCTGACAAAACTTGTCCACGGGGAAGAGGAAGCCGAGAAAGCCCAGGCTGCTGCCAAGGCGCTGTTCGCAGGCGGTGGCGACGATGCCAATATGCCTACCACCGAAATCTCCGCAGACAAGCTGGTGGACGGTAAGATTGGTATTCTGAATCTGATGGTCGCCTGCGGCTTAGCTCCCTCCAATAAACAGGCCCGGCAGCTGGTGGAGCAGGGCGGTGTGTTTGTCAATGACGA
>JAZOUU010000141.1:0-8975 GCA_045658365.1 Faecousia sp.
AGATCAGCGCGGTGTGATAGGCATCGCCCAAAGCATCGTGGGCAGGACGGCTGGCTTCAATACCGAAAATCTCCATGGCGGTTTTTAGTGCCTTTTGAGAGTTGGAACCGTCTGTCTGGGCGTTGAAGATCATCTGCGCATTGTACCAGCGGTCGGTAAAGTCCGTATTCAGCTGGAACAGCTGCAGATTTTCCCGGAGAATACCGATGTCATCAAAGCCCCAGGTCAGGAAAATGACGTCTTCGCCGCACCATTCCCGGAATGCTTTCATGGCCGTTTCCATAGGCACACCGCGATCACGCAGATCTGTTTCCTTGATGCCTGTAAGTTTACTGACCCGGCGGTTTAAACGCTTATAATATTTCGGTTTGATAAGCACCTGGAATTCGTCAGAGACCTGCTGATCCTCGGTGACACGCACTGCGCCGATCTGCAGGATCTCACCCCGGATCTGCACCGGCAGCACCTTCTTGGCAGAGGGGGAACCGGGCCAGGGTTGATTCCATTCCATATCCAGTACGATATAGTCCATGGCTCTATAACCTCGATTTGTACATACTTTTGTCTATCATATCACATAAAGGGGCAATCTGTAAACAGCAAGTTCACAACAATTGAAAAAGTAAGGCTGGCCTTTAAATTAGAAACAAAATTGGCACTTTATTTATTGCCAGTTTGTAGTATACTGACAATAACAGTAACAAGGAGGAATCCAAAGTGAAAAACCGCGAAAAGAAAGAATGGACTCGGGCCAATAAGAAAAAGTGGATCTCCTTAGGCATGGGTTTGACATTGCTGGTGCTGGGCATCGTGCTGACGCTGATTACAAGAAGCGGTGCTTTGGCGGAAGAGGCTGCTAATAGCGCAAAGATTCCCTTTGCTATCGGTCTGATCATGATTTTGCTGGGCATTGTGATCCCTGTGGTAGGTGCGCTGCCGGAGAAGAAACCTACCGATGTACGTATTTTGTCTATGGCCGCGCTCTTTGCGGCGCTGTGCTATATAGGTTTTACCTACTGTAAGATCGATATTCCTGTAGGTATGGAAAAGACCGCATTCCATCTGGGCAATGTGTTCTGCGTGCTGGCGGCTCTGTTTATAGGCGGCCTATGGGGCGGTATGTCCGGCGCTGTGGGCATGACCATCGCAGATCTCACCACATCCTATGTGACCTCTGCTCCCAAGACCTTTTTGCTGAAGCTGTGCATCGGCCTCATCACCGGATTTGTAGCGCACAAGATCTTTAAAATCAGCCAGGATAAGGAAGACCGGAAAATCCCGCTCACGGAAGCGACGGTTATCAGTTGCGCTGCCGGTATGGGTTTCAATATTGTAGCAGATCCTTTGGTGGGTTATTTCTACAAGATGTATGTTCTGGGTGTACCGCAGCAGGCAGCCGGCATTTGGGCTAAGATCGGTGCGATCACCACGTCTGTCAATGCGGTAGTGGCGGTAATTGCCGCAAGCCTTCTGTATGTGGCGCTGCGTAAGGCAATGAAGCGCACCAATCTGCTTCCTAAGCTGTAAAAAATTGGGGGTGTGTAGACACCCTCCCAATTTTTTATAAAAACTTTTGCAAAAAGGCTTGACAAATGACATATTCCCTGCTATAATGTCTCATGCGCCTGGACGATTAGCTCAGCTGGCTAGAGCATCCGCTTGACGTGCGGAAGGTCATAGGTTCGAGTCCTATATCGTCCACCATACATGAAAAATCCGAACTACTTCACGATAGGAAGTGTGTTCGGATTTTTTATTTATATCAAAGACATTACATATTGATGCTATACCCCAGAGGATTTCACCATCCTCTGGGCATTTTCTTTTTTATCCACACATTTGAAGCGACAGCGTTTTCTCCCTAAAATAATGTCAGAAATAAAACGCAAGGAGGGAATGTGTATGCAAACAACTTTTGAAAAGCTGGGTGGTACTTACCGGCGAGAGGGCGATTATCTGCTTCCCAATGTTGAAGTACCGGCAAGTCCACAGATTGGTATTTGGGGACAGCGGCGATTGCAGTACCTTCGTACTCATAAGAGAGTGCTATATACCAGCATGCTGATGGGTGACACATTAAAGGCACATCTTGAAGAAGTTGATAAATCTGCGGAGGATATGTTTGAGCAACTGATCTTGCAGATGAAATCACAAGAACGCATCACAGAGGAGCTGAAAGCAAATAATCAATTAGAGTGGGTACGGCGGATGAATAGTATCCACAACCGTTCTGCCGAAATCGTATACAAGGAGTTGATTTATGTATGAAACAACCCAAACGGATATTGGTTCTCAGCATGTCAGAATACCGACAGATGCTTCATGGCTTGACCCACTTCCGCAACAAGTTGATTCAGCAAGGCAGGTACCCGGATGTCGTCGACGAACTACTGATCAAACTACAGAAAGCCAGGAGGTGCCGACATGGATAAGATTATTCAGCGGCTGAAAGCTTAGATAGATACACACCCTTTTGATCCCGGCGACAGTGATTGCGAAACGGTCTTGGATCAGTTGTACCAAGCCTATGCGGAGTCTCATGAATCTGACCCACCGAAGATTATCAGCTATTACTTTTTATCGCCTGGAGAGTTTCAGCGAAAGATTGACCGTAATGAATTTCTTGAGCATGTGGAATTTGAACACCGATATATCTTCTCTGGAAAGGTAAGACATTTCAGTACCTCACATTCCCGTTGGACTCCACATGGTTTTCGCCGATAATAATGGTGTATTGAATGCACATAGTAGAGGCGTAAAAGTTGTTCATATCACAATGGAGAATGGTCCGTTCCGCTTTGGATAAGCCTCCGTCTGTTGCTTAATGTTGAACAAGTGTTCTATACTTTACGGTGCTTATTATAAAACAAGTGTTCGATAATGTCAAGATAGCAAAGTGAACAATTCTAACATCCAGTTTTTCCTATTTAACTAAGTGTTGTGGTCTGCCAGTTTATTTCTACCCAAAAACTAAACCACGGACAACAGTCCGTGGTTTATATAGAGAATACGCTTTATACCATGGTAGCCCACATGTAGCGGGTATCACCGCTACCATTTTTACCTGCCCAGATGCAGACGTAAGCTTGATATGTTTTGGTGGATGAACCTTGATAGGAAACGTATGAAGTATGGGACCAATCATCATATGCCAGCATGGTGTCATAATCTTCATACAGGAAAGTCTTGATCCATGTTAATGAACCGTTGCTATTGACTTCGTACAACTCGATTGCAAGGACACCAATCTCATCCATATCGCCGGTGCCCATCACATCAAACCAGATTTCGATTCTACCGCCGCCCATATCGCAAATATAAGTGTTATATGCGTCAAGATAATAGCTTGCTAGTGGCATAATAGTATCAGTTTCTGCTGCATTTGCAGTAAGAGGGGTTGCTAATACAAACACTAAGCATAATGCCACAACTTTCAAGAATATAGATTTTGTTTTAGTCAAGATTATCAACCTTTCCCTATAGAATCAATGATTTCTTTGATTTCTGAAAGGGATATAGGACCAATAATGTAGCATTCAAAGGTCTCGTTAATCCATACAGCTTTTATTTGGTCATGGTTTTCAAAAATATAGTAATCAATATTATTGGTGTTATATATTTCAATTAGCGAGTCACTTTGCTCAATCTGTGCTGGATGGTCATTTAGGTAATCTGCAATCTTTATTCGTATAGAAGATTCACCGAACTCGTATTTTGCTTGGAATATTCTTTGTGCCGGCGTGTCCAGGATCTTCACATCGCTTTCGGTGTATCCGTCAGGAATCCATGTTGGAACAAGGGCGATTTTTATACCCCGCTTATCCAAAGACTCTTGAAGCGAGACGCATGGATAAACATGATCTGGACTTGGAGAGTTTGTTTCCTCTGCTTGTCCGGCATATCCAAAATGGAATGTCTCCTGCGTCCATTTGGCAATGATCGCAAACAGATCAAAACCTAAAGCACTTACTGTAATGGAATTACCAATAACGAGAATGCATATGGCAGCAACTGCTGCAACAAGGCCCCGTTTCCAACGCCCACTGTTGCTCCGCTTACGGGCAACAGGAACGCTCTCAGAAATAGAAGGAGTTTCGCTTTCTGTATAGTAGTTGTGCTTGAAGGATGCCAGCGCCTTTGCCGGATCTTTTCCTTCCTGTTGTTCTTTTCTTCGTTTGGCAAGCACCTCCATCACATAAAGAATTTCTTTCGTGTCGGATTCTTCGCCCACTGGTTTGGAAGCATCCTCCCGCAAGAATGCCTGAAGATCTTCTGTGCTCATAGCATCAAACCGGCTGAACCGATTGTCCTTGCGGCCTTGAATATCGGGCATTGCTGTTCCTCCTTTCGGGGATGTATGTAATAACCCCGGCGTTTTGCGACATTATAGTTGAATCTTTTTCTGTAGAGCTTTCTTGGCTCGCTCTACCCGCTTTCTGCATGTCCCTACAGTTATACCACGAATCTCCGCCATTTCCAAGTAGGATAGTCCATCTAAGGCAATTTCTTTCAGAAGTTTGAACTCTTCCGAATCGGCAATATCATCATACATGATCTCTAAGCTGATCCGGTCATTCGTGGTTGAGATTTCGTTTGTGTTAGATGCAAAGTATTCCAAAAGAATACGCCTTGCGATGTTCTGGCTCCGCTTTGTGTTTGAGAGAACATTCTTCAGCGTGTTCACAAGCCATCCTTCCGGATTTGGACTTTCACATAATGCCTCCGGTTTCTGGCAGGCTATGATGAAGGTGTCCTGGACGGCTTCTTCCGCTAAAGCATCGCTGGAAAGAGAGCTTCGGGCATATTCAAACAACATGGAATACATTTGCAGGTACAGATGATCTATTTCTTTGCTATACCGTGCGTTCATTTGGGAATCTCCCTTAAATAATATTTTTGACATCTGCGTCGCATTTTGGGGTGTTCATTACATACCCACATAAATCAACCTTAATAAGAGAATAAGGGGGGGCGCACAGATGGATTTAACAGTGATCGGGCAACGGATAAAAATTGCAAGAGAAGCGGCGCGAATTACCCAAGAAGAATTGGGCAGAGCGGTTGGGTGTACAGCGAAGCACATAGGTGCGATTGAGCGGGGCATCAAGACACCAAGATTGGATACCTTTATTATCATCGCCAATACGGTAGGCGTGTCATCGGACTATTTACTGCAGGATCTTTTGGATCAGCCGATAGATTCTCTTGCAGGTGAGTTTTCAGCAGCGGCGGCACAGCTTCAACCGGAAATACAGAGGCGCGTTCTGAGAGCACTGCGAGCCTTTGCAGAAGCAGATGAATAGTTTTCTTAAAGTGGCGGTCTGTATTGACCGCTGCTTTTTTTGCTTTTACCCATGAATTCCGTATTTTCCAACAAATTCCGCGGGATTCCGACAAAGCCAAAATGCTATCATCGCCTTGCAGATACCCTATATGCCATCTTTCCGATTACATTTGAGCAAAAAAAAGAAAGAGGCTCATCTGCAGAAAGGACGATACATATGAAAACAGTTCAAACTATTTTACAACAGCTGACAGATCCAAAAACAATTCTGCAAGAACTCCGCGAAACACTAAGAATTATTGATCCGGAGTTCTTTGATGTCGAGGTCAAGTATTTAGCAGCTGCCGCCAATCTCGAAAAAGAACTGGGTAATAGTATTACCCCCTCTGTCAGCGAGTTTCTTGCGGCGCAGGAAGAGGAATTTGCCGCTGTGGTAGTTTACATTGGTTGGCAGGGATTCCAGCTTAACATTGATATTTTCAATGCACCGATCAACGCTCTAATGCTTAGAGGCGATTACGAGGAGCTGCATAGGGAAAGACGCCTTGGATCTCTGCCGATGGCGCGCAAGGCCAGAGAGACTACTAACGCATTCTATGAGGCAATGCGGGAGAACTACAGAGATAAAATGGAGTTAACTGAAGATATTACCACCTTCTACAGTTACCTTCAGACCACTGGATACAAACTGGTCCACTACTTTGGATTCCGTCTTGCAGACCAGTTTCTTCCCTATGTCATCCCTGGCTACACCAACGATTCAGTAGATACGATGTATTACCAAAGCGATTTGAAAAAGTACCTTAACATTGATATTGAGAGGTTGGACCGGTAGAAAGATGGAGACAGAGAAAAGAGAAGGGAGAATATCCCATCAAAATAAGTATCCCTATAATCTACTGGTAGCGATTCGGAGTATGGCAGATAGAGAACTCCCGGAAGTGCTGACAGAGGATCATTTAGCTGCTCTTGAATATGTACTCTCAACATTGGAATACAGAGAGAGGGACATTCTGCTGCAACGGTATCGTGATGGCCTCATGCGTGCAGAGATTGCACAGATCCAAGGCATAATACCGGAGCGAGTAAGACAGATCGAAAACAAAGCTTGCAGCAAGCTGCGTCCGCTGGCAAAGTGGAATTATATTGCCTATGGCGTTGCTGGCTATATGAAACGGATCGCAACGAGCGAATACAATCGCGGGTACAGCGTTGGTTACAGCGAAGGTTATTCCGACGGAAAAGTAGATGGTGCTGCCGGTATCACAAAACCGTATGCTTCGGATGAGGTGCTGAACCGTCCCATTGAAAGCCTCAATCTGTCAACACGGGCACATAGCTGTCTCAGAATGGCTCAGTGCAAACGGATTGGTGATGTGGTTCGGCTTACAGATGATACAATCAGCACTATGCGCCAACTAGGGAAAGTCAGTGCAAACGAAATCGCACAGGCGATTAAAGCATTAAACATTCAGCACTCTGCCTGGGATAAATACCTGCTGTAATGCCAAAAACCAGCCATAATTCACTTACGGCTGGTTTGTCTCAGGAGGGAATGTAGATTGCGTTACATCTACTTTTATTTATCGGCCAGCCGTTCTGCCATATTGAGCAATGCAGCAAGATCTTTCGGAGAAAGTTGTTTTGCAATATCTCTTAACTTGCATATAGATTGGGGATCCTCTATGCCTGCGTCAAAAAATTCAACTGGTGTTACGCCAAGATATTCGCAGATGTATAAGAATTCAGAAAAAGAAGGGAGTGATTTACCGGAAGAAATGCTTTGAATATAACTCTTGCTATGTCCCAGTTCTGTACTCATTCTGTACTCAGAAACACCTTTCTGTATACGCAACTGGGATATACGACTTCTAACAAATGCTTCATCCATGGCTATACCACCTTTCCTTTTTATTGTACACAAATTTAATCGGTAATATTAACGAATAAACTACCGAATTTACTTGATTATTACCGATATAGGCGGTATAATAAAAGGAAGACAGAGAAACCAAACGGCAATCAGATACAAAAAAGCATCTCTTCCCGTTTATTGGGAAGAGATGCTTTTTTTACGTAGAACTACTCCTTCTAAGCCAAAATCGCCAAAACCCATTGCAAAACAATAGGCTTTGGCGATTTTTTGACAATATTTTTGACCACAATCATTTATGCTACTGATGGAGCAGTTCCAGTTGGTCTCTTTTTCTCTCCATTGATGAATGGACATAGGTATTTAATGTGATAGATGCATCTGTATGGCCAAGGAGTTCACTTAGTGTTTTCACATCTATACCGGCTTCTATGCATCGTGTTGCGAAAGTGTGTCTTAATGCATGGTAGTTTATCGTCTGGATCCCAGCTGTTCTTAATAATTTATGGTACCGGTAATCAAACGTCCGAGGACTTACAAACCCAGGCTGTGAAGAAGCAACAAAGGAAGAACGCCGCATATCGTGCAACTCTTTAAGCACCGGAACAAGCCAGGAGCATATAGGAATATCTCTGAACGATGCAATCGTTTTAGGCCGTGTAATAACCAGTGTTGATTGTGTCATATTTTCTGCGCTCCCAGATATTCGTGACACTGTTTTGCGGACATGAATCAGACGATTCTCCAAATCAATATCCTCCCACTCCAAAGCACAAACTTCCCCTATGCGCAGACCGGCATAAAGAGATATAAGAACGCATACTTTCGTCTCATCAATCTGCGACAAGCACATATTTACAAGCAATTCCTGCGCATTTTGCGTCAAAACAGGCAATTCTTTCGCCATCGGCTGAGGTTTGCTGATCTTACTTTGCAGGGGAAGACACATCTGATTCTCAGACGCATAAGTCAATACTGCTTTCATAACGAGCATGATGCTGCGCATATAGGATGGAGATAATCCCCCCTTTTTGTCTACTCGGCCGGATATCAGCTTTGTCGCCAGAAAAGAATTAATATCAGTTCCGGTGATCTGACCTATACATCGATTGCCGAAGTCAGGAAGGATATGTGTATTGAGCAAATTCTCATAGCGATATACAGAAGCGCCTTTTAAGCTCAGCTGCGAATCCTTTAACCATAAACATGCAGCATCGCTGAAGGTATAGTGCTTCTTAACGGAAACAAAACCGGAAGCAACATCTTGTAACTTAAACTGCAGCTTTTCTTTTACCTCACGGTAGGTGTTTGCATAGAGGGACCCGTAGACAGTTTTACCGTTGACATCAATTCCTTTCTTGTACCGCGCCTCCCATCTGCCGTCTTTTCTCTTATGAATGTTTTCTCCTCGTTTTGGCATTGTAATAACTCCTTTCTACAAATAGGGTGAATGACCCTGTTTAGGACCACAAACAGGCTGGATGCTTACAAAATTCATATCCGGATGTTAAAAATTATCATTCGACATGCACATAGAATTATTTAAATTCCACAAAACCCTTGATACGACTGTGTTTTTTGTTGACATCTACGCATGAAAAGTGGTATGATAGCGGTGAATAAGTGGGAGCTACCAGTGCCTTAGAAGGAGTAGTTCTACGCAACCCCCCGAATTTGAGTTTCCTACTCTATTATTTCCATATCTGCACCATTTCTATTCGCAATGGAAAATATACGAGCATTTGCTGGAACAGCATGTGATCGTGGGAGAGAATAGCAATAATCGAATCTTTATAATCAACTGTTCTGTACAGGACA
>JAZOUU010000142.1:0-5835 GCA_045658365.1 Faecousia sp.
CCGATGATGCCGATGCTTATTGGTCCATGGTTCTGTGCCAATATGGCGTTGACTACGTGGAAGAAACCAAGGGCGGCCCTCGCAAGCCTACCATCAACCGGGCGCAGCTGGTATCCGTTTTTGAAGATGTCAACTATCGCAGCGCCATAAAGCATGCCGATGGGGCCCAGAAGGAGATTTACGAGCAGGAAGCTGCCCGGATCGACCGCATCCTGCAGCGGTATCTGGAGATCTCCCGCAAAGAGCCTCCCTACGATGTGTTTATCTGCTACAAGGAAACCGATGCTCAGGGCAGCCGTACCGAGGATTCTGTTCGCGCCGGTGAAATTTACCGCGAGCTTACTGCGGAAGGATTCAAGGTGTTCTTTGCGCCTGTTACGCTGGAAAACAAGCTGGGCGAGGACTATGAGCCCTATATCTTTGCGGCCATTCACAGCGCAAAGGTTATGGTCGTTATTGGCACCAAGCCTGAGTACATGAACGCCGTCTGGGTCAAGAACGAATGGAGCCGCTTCCTGACATTGGCTAAGAAGGACTCCAAGAAAACGCTGATTCCCGTATACAAAAACATGGATCCTTATGAGATGCCGGAAGCATTCCGCTATAAGCAGTCCCAGGACATGGGAAAGCTGGGCTTTATGCTGGATCTTGTCCGCGGCATTGAGAAGCTGGTGGGCAAAAATGCTCCCCAGAAGACCGCAGCCGCTGCACCTGCCGCAGCTGCCAGCGGCAATGTGGAAACATTGCTGCAGCGGGTCGCAATCTTTTTGGACGATCAGGATTGGAGCAGCGCTAATATTTACTGCGAAAAGGTGCTGGATATCAATCCGACCAACGGCAAGGCGTATTACTACAAGCTTTTGGCGGAGGCTCATGTGACAAATGAGTCCGCCTTCCAGACCTACCATACCTCTTTGGAGCATTTGAAAGCCTATAAAAATGCTGTCCGTTATGCGGACGAGGCCACCTCCTCCAGACTCATTGGCTATAACCAAACGGTAAAAGAACGAATAGCAAAGGAAGAAGCCGAGCATCTGGAGGCAGAGCGCATCCGCAGAGAACGGGCCGCGCGGGAAGAGCGAGAACGGCAGGAAAGGAATCGCCGCAGGGAAGAATACCTTCAGAAAAAACGTTCGTTGTCCGCTGCGATAGATAATACGTCTTCTCTTCTGGCGACTCACGTGCAGGCAAAAGAGCAGGAAGAGTATTATTTGCAAAACAACCAAAGCAAGATCGCAAATCTGAACCAGCATAAGCGTAAGATCATTATCCCTGCGCTTTTGACCTTCGGTAATGCATTGATTATGCTGATGCTGCTCAACGATAATTCTTCTGCATGGCCTGTTTTCTGGATCCCCCAGTTCGTATTTGCCATCATGCTGGCTCGCGCCCGTGAGAAATCCAAACTCGGCGCATTCTTTATGACGCTGCTCTCCGTCGGCCTGCTGCCGGGTATCTCCGCAATCAAAGGCCTGTTTGAAGCAATCCGTCTGTCTGTTAAGGATTTGGTGAAGGAGCAGGCTACATATACCGCCAATATTCGTCAACTGAACGAACAGATTGATGTTTCACGGAAGTCCTTAAGCGAGCTTAACAGAAAAATGGACGAACTAGAAAAAAGCAGAGAGGAAGCAAACGCATGATCAAAACATGTAACGTCTGCCATCATACCGGTGAGCTGACATGGCGTGACGGAAAATACTACTGCGCAATGTGCGGCAGCGAGATCGCTGAGACCGAGCCCGCCGTACAAACCCAACGCTCGTCTACCGTAAACAATGCCACTTGCCCAATTTGCAAGAATCGGGAGAACAATCTGTTTGACGGTAGCAAATATCGCTGCGGGTTGTGCGGTACGCCGTTCGATCTGCATCAGGAATTTCACGTACCGACACACAGTGCTCCCAGCAGTAGCTTTAACCGTGAGCAATATGCCGCGGAGTTAAAAAAGAAGAAAAACAAAAATATGGGCCTGGGCATTTTCTTTGTAATATTCTTCTGGCCGGTATCTATCTATTTCTTCTATAAGGCCTATGAAGCGAATAAGGAACTGAAGATTATTGGGTATTAATGCGCTGCGCAATGGTTGTGTAATCCTTTTTCCAAAATTTGTTGTGTTTACCGAAAACAAACATTCATATTTCCTTTCCTTTCGGCAAAGCTATGTTTGCAGCGGAAAAACACCGCGCAAACTGTGAAAAGGAGAGAGATTATTATGAAGAACAACAACCAGATCAATGTGCCCCAGGCTCGCGAAGCAATGGACAAGTTTAAGATGCAGGCTGCCCAGGAAGTTGGCGTCAACCTGACCAACGGTTACAACGGTCACCTGACTTCCCGTGAAGCCGGCTCCGTCGGCGGCCAGATGGTCAAGAAGATGATCGAGGCTTACGAGCAGGGCATGCAGTAACCCACAAAAAACGGCTGACCGGAAATCCGGTCAGCCGTTTGTATGTAATTAATAATTTTCTGCGTGAACTTCGAAATAGCTCTGGGGATGGGCGCAGGTGGGGCACAGCTCCGGTGCCTTTGTGCCGACAACCAGGTGTCCGCAGTTGCGGCACTCCCAAACCTTGACTTCGCTCTTTGCGAAAACCTGAGCGGTTTCCACGTTCTTAAGCAATGCGCGGTAGCGCTCTTCGTGGTGCTTTTCGATGGCAGCTACCATGCGGAATTTGGCGGCCAGCTCGGGGAAGCCTTCAGCTTCTGCGGTTTTTGCAAAGCCGTCATACATATCTGTCCATTCGTAGTTCTCGCCGTCTGCGGCAGCGCCCAGATTTTGTGCCGTGTCGCCGATGCCCTGGAGCTCCTTGAACCACAGCTTGGCGTGTTCTTTTTCGTTGTCGGCAGTCTTCAAAAACAGGGCGGCAATCTGCTCATAGCCCTCTTTCTTTGCCTTGGATGCAAAATAGGTGTACTTATTCCGGGCCTGAGATTCGCCGGCAAAGGCCTCCAGCAGATTTTTTTCGGTTTGGGTGCCTGTATATTTGTTTGCCATAATATTCCCTCCAATAATTTTTCCCTCGAGAAACCGTTGTTTCCCATCGCCAAGATTATAGCAGAAGCGGGTAAAAATTGCAACATAAGACTTTTGCGTCGGTGTTTTTCTCAGCGGATATTTTATATATTTCTGCGGGGGAATCTCTTGCAAATAGTGGAATTTTATGATATGCTGTATCAAGATGTGAGCATCTATACATAATTTCTATCATTTTGAGGAGGCAAAGGCATGACTCTCAGCGAGAAAAAGCAGCTGCAGCTCACCGCCTGCAAGGTTCGCATGGGCATCATTGAATCTACCTATGCTGCCAAATGCGGTCACCCCGGCGGAAGCCTGTCTGCTGCGGATATGTTTACTTACCTGTACTTTAAGGAACTGAACGTAGACCCCAAGCAGCCCAAGATGGCAAACCGCGACCGGTTTGTCCTTAGTAAGGGCCACACTGCTCCCGGATTGTATTCCGTGCTGGCAGAGCGGGGCTTCTTCCCTGTGGAGGATTTGAAGACTCTGCGGCATATCGACAGCTATCTTCAGGGTCACCCCAATATGAACATGGTTCCCGGTGTGGATATGTCCACCGGCAGCCTTGGTCAGGGCGTTTCCACCGCTGCCGGCATGGCGCTGGCTGCCAAGCACACCGGAAATGCCTGCCGGGTCTACACCCTGCTGGGCGACGGCGAAATCCAGGAAGGTCAGTGCTGGGAGGCATTCATGTTTGCTGCCCACTACAAGCTGGATAACTTTGTCGCCATCATCGACAACAACGGCCTGCAGATCGACGGCAACATTGCCGACGTTATGAGCCCCTATCCCATCGTGGAGAAGCTCCAGAGCTTCGGTTTCCACGTGGTGGCCATCGACGGTCACGACTTCGATGCCATTGAGAATGCTCTGGAAACCGCCAAGACCGTTAAGGGTCAGCCCACGGCCATCGTCATGAAGACCGTTAAGGGCAAGAATGTTTCCTTCATGGAAAACAACGCCGGCTGGCACGGCAAGGCGCCCAACGATGCCGAGTATGCCCAGGCAATGAGCGAACTGAAAGCGCAGTACGCAGAACTGGAGGCGAAGTAATATGGCAGAAGTAGTAAAAACCGCTACCCGTGACGCCTACGGCAAGGCCCTGGCAGAACTGGGACAGGAAGTAGATAACCTGATCGTTTTTGATGCCGACTTGGCCGGCGCTACCAAGACCTCTGTATTCCAGAAGGCTTTTCCCGACCGCCATTTCGACTGTGGCATCGCTGAGGGCAATATGATTTGCGCCGCTGCCGGCGCTTCCACCATGGGACTGGTGCCCTTTGCTTCCAGCTTCGCCATGTTTGCTGCCGGCCGCGCCTTTGAGCAGGTCCGCAACTCCATCGGTTATCCCCATTTGAATGTGAAAATCGGCGCTACTCACGGCGGTATCTCCGTGGGCGAGGACGGCGCGTCCCACCAGTGCTGCGAAGACTTCGCCCTGATGCGCTCCATCCCCGGCATGACTGTCATTTGCCCCGCTGACGGTGAGGAAGCAAGATTGGCTGTCCGGGCTGCCTATGCCTTTGACGGCCCTGTGTATCTGCGGTTTGGCCGTTTGGCCATTCCGGAATTCCATGAGAAGAACTTCAACTTCCAGATCGGCAAGGGCGAAGTTCTCCGGGAAGGCTCCGATGTGGCCATCATTGCCAACGGTCTGATGGTGTATGAGGCTATCCAGGCCGGTGAGGCTCTGGCAGAGGCCGGCATTAACGCTATGGTCATCAATATGGCTACCATTAAGCCTTTGGACGAAGAGCTGGTTCTCGCTGCTGCCAAGAAGTGCGGCAAGGTCATCACCTGCGAGGAGCACTCTGTTATTGGCGGCTTGGGCGAAGCTGTTGCCAGCCTGCTGGCAGAAAAGCTGCCTACCATTGTCCGCCGGATCGGTGTCAATGACGAGTTTGGCCATTCCGGTCCTGCCAAGGATCTGCTGAAGGCCTTTGGCCTGTGCTCCGAGAACATCGTGAACGTTGCCAAGGAGTTGTGCGGCAAGTAAACCGAATACAAAAAGGGCGCAATTACTGCGCCCTTTTCGTTATCGCAGAAATGTTCAGGAGGAAACATGAGCAAAAAGTGGAGCAGACTTGGTTTGAAAATCAAAGCTAAGAAACATAAGAAAAGTAAGACCGCGCTGTATTTTCACGCGGCGGCGCTGGGGTTTACATTGCTGATTTTTGCGTGGAACGGCATCGCCAGTGAAAAAGGTGATCCAGTGAGTACGATCCTTTCCATGATGGTTGGCGTCTATGGGATTCCCATTGTCTGCGCATTGTGCGGCGCATTAGGCGGTGTGTTCTCTGTGATGGCATTACGCAATAAGGAGAGCCTTAAGTGGAGCATTCCGGCAACGTTAGTCAGCGGATTGCTGCTGTTTGTCGGAGTGTTTATGACAGTGCGGACATTTACGTTATAAATATGCAACCTGCCACCGGCAGGTTGCCAAGAGCCGGCTTTCGAGTCCTTATCCGATCTTAAAAAGAAAACACCACCCGTTTAGGGTGGTGTATCTTTTTGGCGACCCGGAACTCCCTCGCTTTGCTGCGGCAAAGCCACGCCGGTTGCAACCTGCCACCGGCAGGTTGCCAAGAGCCGGCTTTCGAGTCCTTATCCGATCTTAAAAAGAAAACACCACCCGTTTAGGGTGGTGTATCTTTTTGGCGACCCGGAACGGACTCGAACCGTCGACCTCCAGCGTGACAGGCTGGCGTGCTAACCGACTGCACCACCGGGCCACGGGATGCAACGGACGCATTATAACAGATGAATGGAGATTTGTAAAGAGGTTTTTTAATGTTCTTCCAAATGCTTCATTA
>JAZOUU010000143.1:0-1077 GCA_045658365.1 Faecousia sp.
TTTATGAACCCGGCCTTCAGCCATGAGGGTATCACCATTTTGATGTATTTTCCCACGGGAAATCCACTGACCCTGGAGAGCATTCTCTACGGTCTGTCCGCCGGTGTGATGATTGCAACGGTAATGCTGTGGTTTCTGAATTTCAATCGGGTCATTACCTCCGATAAGTTCATCTACCTCTTTGGCCGCATCATTCCGGCAATGTCCCTGGTGCTGAGTATGACCCTGCGGTTTATCCCTAAGTTCAAGGCGCAGATGGACGCAGTGGTGGATGCCCAGCGGAGCATCGGCAGGGATATTTCGGATGGTAGTCTTTGGCACCGTACTAAAATTGCCATTACGGTGCTGTCCATCATGGTCACCTGGGCATTGGAAAATGCTATTGAAACCGCCGACAGTATGAAAAGCCGGGGTTATGGATTAAAAGGGCGCACCGCCTTTTCCATCTACCGATTCGATGACCGGGATAAGATGGTACTGCTTTATTTAGGATTCTGCGTCTTTTATCTGCTGACAGGTTTAGTTGTGTCTGCCTTCGGATTCCGGTATTTCCCCAGCATCCGCTATATCGGTCTGAATGCCATAACCCTTTCTTTTCAGTTTGTGTATTTGATTCTGTGTTTGATGCGCGTGGTGCTGAACTGGGCAGAGGAGAGAAAATGGAAAGCTATTCATTCAAAAATGTAGATTTTACATATCCGGAGGGCGAGAAGAAAGCCCTACGGAATATTTCCTTTACGGTTCAGCAAGGCGAATTTGTGATTCTCTGCGGTCCTTCCGGCTGCGGTAAATCCACGCTATTGCGGCACTTGAAATCTTGTTTGACACCCCATGGCCTGTTCTCCGGTGAGATTCGGTATCATGGCAAGCTGCTCTGTGAAATGAGCCAGCGGGAGCAGGCTCAGCAGATTGGCTATGTGCTTCAATCCCCGGAAAATCAGGTAGTTACCGACAAGGTGTGGCATGAGCTGGCCTTTGGCTTGGAGAGCTTGGGTTACGATACCCCAACCATTCGCCGCCGGGTTGCGGAGATCGCCGCGTTCTTCGGCATCGAGAATTGGTTTTACAAGAATGTCA
>JAZOUU010000144.1:0-2340 GCA_045658365.1 Faecousia sp.
AAAAAACATGGGGACATATTGACAAACTTCGATTTGAGGAATATAATAATAACAGATCGATAAACTTGAATGTGAGGTGAACCACGTGGCATCTGAATATGTTGAAAATGCAAAAGTGTTTAAGGCATTTTGTGACGAGAATCGTCTGCGTATTTTAGCGCTGCTTCGTAGCGGTGAGAAATGTGCTTGTGTGCTGTTGGATGATTTGCATATTACACAGTCTACGCTTTCGCATCATATGAAGATCCTGTGTGATGCCGGTGTTGTTCAAGGCAGAAAAGAAGGCAAGTGGGTACATTACTCCATTGACTCCGAAGGTGCTGATAGAGCCGTAGCCTTACTGAAACAGCAGTTAATGCTTGATACACAAAGTCAATCAGAAAAAAACTGTTGCTTAGACAAAGAGAAGTGAGCCATCTGAAAAGGTGGCTTCTCTTAAAAACAACATATCGACACTTTTGAATATATGAATATGAAAGGGGCTTTTTATGGAAACATTCAAAACTGCCTGGGATTTCTTTCAGACAGAAGTCTTGGGTATGCAATGGCTGAACCGCTTGATCGGCAGCATCGTGGAAGCAATCGGGCTTGATCCGGCGAGTCGTATAGGAGGAAGCATCCAGTTTTTCTTCTATGACACTATCAAAATCATGGTGTTATTAGGATTCCTGATCCTTTTAATCTCTTATATTCAGAGCTACTTCCCGCCCGAGAGAACAAAGAAGATTCTGGGACGATTCCATGGCATTGGTGCAAATTGTGTGGCTGCTCTTTTGGGAACAGTAACACCGTTCTGTTCATGTTCGTCCATTCCGCTGTTCATCGGCTTTACCAGCGCAGGCCTGCCTTTGGGCGTTACATTCTCTTTCCTGATCTCTTCCCCAATGGTGGATTTGGGAAGTCTTGTGCTGCTTATGAGTATCTTTGGTTGGAGAGTAGCGGTAATCTATGTGGTACTTGGTCTGGTAATTGCCGTGGCAGGCGGTACACTCATTGAGAAACTGCATCTGGAAAGTCAGGTAGAGGAATATATCCGCAAAGGCAAGGCAATCGATATGCCACAGGATGAGCTGCATTTCAATGACCGCATCCAATATGCTTGGGAACAGGTCGTAGAAACCGCAAAGAAAGTGTTCCCCTATGTTTTGGTTGGTGTTGGTATTGGTGCCATCATCCACAACTGGATTCCGGAAGAATTTATTGTCAGACTGTTGGGCGGCAATAATCCTTTCGGCGTTATTTTCGCTACAGTTGCGGGCGTTCCTATGTATGCAGATATTTTCGGTACGATTCCTATTGCTGAAGCACTGCTTGCCAAGGGCGCACTTCTGGGTGTTGTCCTGTCTTTTATGATGGGTGTAACCACACTATCTATACCTTCTATGATCATGCTGCGAAAGGCTGTGAAACCGAAGCTACTGGGTATCTTTATTGCTATTTGTACTCTTGGTATTATCATCGTTGGTTACTTCTTCAATGCGATTGCTCCCGTAATTATCTAAAAAATATTCAATTAGGAGGAATTTAACTATGGCACTGTTTAATTTCGGTAAGAAGAAAGAAGAAAAGAAGGCGCCTGCTTGCTGTTGTGGCAGCACTGAAACCAAAGTAGAGGAAACTGCTTCCTGCTGCTGTGGTTCCGCACCCCAGGCGGATGCGACTACCTCTTGCTGCTGCGGCGCCCCCGTGGAAGGTATCTGCTGCATTAAGGTTCTGGGCGCAGGCTGTAAGTCCTGCCACGAGCAGTATGAGTATGCCAAAAAAGCTGTCAGCAACCTCGGCCTTGATATCGAAGTGGAGTATATTACCGATATGGAAAAGATTATGGAATATGGTGTGATGTCCATGCCTGCCATCGTGGTCAACGATAAGGTGGTTGCCTTTGGCAAGGTGCTGAAAACTGCGGAAGTTGAGAAACTGCTGAAATGAAGAAAGTGGCCTTTATCTGTGTCCACAATTCCTGCCGCAGCCAGATTGCAGAAGCCCTTGGAAAGAAGTTGGCTTCTGATGTGTTTGAAAGTTACTCTGCCGGTACAGAAACCAAACCGCAGATCAATCAGGATGCAGTTCGTCTGATGAAGCAGGTTCACGACATCGATATGGAGAAAACCCAGTACAGCAAACTCCTGTCCGATATTCCAGAGGTGGATGTGGTAATCACCATGGGATGTAATGTACAGTGTCCGTTCCTGCCCTGTTCCTATCGTGAGGATTGGGGGCTGGATGATCCAACAGGACAATCCGATGAAGTGTTTCTGCAAATTATAAAAACGATTGAACAGAAAATTATAAGTCTCAAGTTGCAACTCGAGTGACAAAAAATTCCTCACTGCCATTGTG
>JAZOUU010000145.1:0-33324 GCA_045658365.1 Faecousia sp.
AAACCTTGGCTTTGAGGAAGGAACGCAAATAACCAAAATCAAGAACCGAGTTGAAACCTCCGAGAATCTTAGCGGTATACGTGGCGTGTATATGGATCGAAAGACTGGCAAGTATAGGGCAAGATTGAAGTTCCAAGGTAAGTTATATAACTTGGGTTGCTATGCATTACTGGAGGATGCGGTCAAAGCTCGCAGAAGGGGCGAGGAAGATATCTTCGGCAAATTTCTTGTTAGCCTCCAATAAAAGCAGGTTGAGCATGTAATGCAGTCCAGAATGATGCTGTATGCGAAAGACATAGAAAGAAAAGGAGCAGATTTTGTCAATGATTTCACCTGATACGCAGATCGTTACAGAAGAAATAGTCGATCTGACAGTGCCCAAGGAAAAGAAAGCATACAAGAGAGGATATTATATTGTTAAAAGAATGTTAGATATCATTCTTTCCCTTGTAGGAATAATCATAGGCTTAGTCCCTATGGCGATCATTTCCTTGTTGATAATAATTGAATCACCTGGCCCAGCTATATATATTCATCACCGGATAGGTAAGAACGGAAAGCCGCTCCCACTTTTGAAGTTCCGTTCTATGTATACGGATGCAGAAAAAATGATAGCCGATTTTACCCCTGAGCAAAAGGCAGAGTGGGAGCAAAACTTTAAGTTGGAGCATGATCCAAGAATTACTCAAGTTGGGCGATTCTTACGGAGAACGAGTCTTGATGAGCTTCCGCAGCTCGTAAATATCTTAAAAGGTGATCTTTCTGTTGTAGGACCGCGACCTGTCGTTACGGAAGAACTCGAAAAATATGGAGAGAACAGAGCCAAGTTTTTGAGTGTGACACCTGGCTTGACCGGTTACTGGCAGGCATATGCACGAAGCACTTGCAGCTATGAGCAACGCATAGAAATGGAACTTTTTTATGTAGAAAAGGCAAATCTCTGGTGGGATATCAAAATAATGTTCGCAACTGTAGGCGCTGTTCTCCGTGGCCATGGTGCGAAGTAAACGATAAGCTCTAAAAGGAGCACAATCATGTACATAGATATGCAAAAAACAACACCATTAATTTCTGTTATCATGCCTGCATATAACGCAGAACCCTTTATAGAAGAAGCAATCGCATCTGTTTTAGCGCAGAGTGTGTCAGACTGGGAATTGATCGTTATTGATGATGGATCAAAAGATAAAACACAAGCAATTGTTTCTGATTTTGTAAAAAAAGATGCACGAATTCATCTGATTAGCAATGAAACCAATATGGGTGTTGCAAAAACCAGGAATCGTGGATTTGATTTGTTTCAAGGGAAATATGTGGCACTTCTAGACAGCGATGACTATTGGAAGCCGCAAATGCTGGAAAAGATGCTTGCCCGTGCAGAAGAGACGAAGGCAGATATCATTTACTGCTCCTACGAACTTGTAGATGAACAAAGAAATAAAGTTTGTAATGACTTTATTGTTCCTCTCACAACGACTTTCAAAGAATCTATCGTGCGAAGTGTGATTACTTGTTCGACAGTTTTGGTCACCGATGAATTGGCAAAAAACAATCGATTTCCTACCAATATGTACCATGAAGATATAGCACTGTGGTTTCAAATATTGCGAGACGGAGGAACCGCAAGAGGTGTTGCAGAAGTCTTGGCAGCGTACCGGCAAAGAGCGGATTCCAGGTCTGCTGGTAAGTTGGTAAGTGCTTGCAGACGGTGGTCGATCTATAGAAAGCATCTAGGGATGCCGCTACTGCAATCCGTTGGCGCAATGATTTTGTATGGATATTACGGCATAAAAAAGTTCAAAAGAATCTAGGCTACCTATGTAATCTTCTTGGAGTCTGTGTAAAGGAGATAATGACTTGTGAAAAAAATATCGATTATCGGACTCTTCTGTACAGGGGTGGAGGTTGCTGATGGACAGAGTATAAAAACCAGAATCATAGCCCAGGAGGTCGAAAAAGTTCTTGGGATGGAAAATGTTCGCAGGATCGATACATACGGATGGAAACAGCATCCGCTGATGCTGCTGCGAAACTGTATTACGGCAGTGCATGATTCGACCAATGTGGTGTTTTTGACAGATATGGGCGGAATTAAAGTCTTTCCCTGGCTATTGTCTTGTATTAATGTGTTTGCCAAGCGAACCATTCATTATGTTGTAGTTGGTGGGTGGTTGGTGCATTTTGTTAAAAAGCACAGGCTTTTGTCTTTTTTTCTAAAGCGTTTGGATGGGATATTTGTTGAGACACAAGTGATGCAAAAGTGTATGGAAGCGCAAAACTATAAAAATGTTTATGTCATGCCAAACTTTAAAAATATTTCTCCGTTAAAAGAAGACAATCTGTGTTATTGCACAAAAGAGCCGTACAAGTTTTGTGTGTTTTCTCGGGTCATGAAGGAAAAAGGGATAGAGGATGCAATTAATGCGGTTCGCTGCGCAAACTCCCACTACGGCAGAATAGTATGCGCATTGGATATCTTTGGGCAAGTAGATCCCAAACAAACGGAATGGTTTGAAAATCTGAAGCTATCCTTTCCAGATTATATCCAGTATTGCGGTATTGTGCCTTATGAGAAAACAGTAGATGCGCTAAAGGGTTATCACGCACTTTTATTTCCTACCAGATTTTATACCGAAGGTATTCCTGGGACGATTATTGATGCTTATGCTGCAGGCGTACCTGTAGTTGCTTCAGAATGGGAAAGTTTTTCGGATGTTATCGACCATCATATAACAGGCATAGGCTACCCCTTTCAAAAACCGGAGTGCCTGACAGAAAGCGTGATGACTCTTGTGGAGACGCCAGAGTTAGCGCATGAAATGAAAGTACATTGTCTTGCAAAGGCAAAACAGTATTTGCCAGATGCGGTTGTTGATACTATCTTGTCAAAGCTTTCCTAATCACCTATGGAATTTGGATCGCAGTAGGAACAACCTTTGTGAGGATTTATGAACGAAAGGAAAAGAAAAGTGAAAAGACTTTTGTGCATTCTTAGTTCGCTGGACGCAGGTGGGGCAGAAACATTTTTGATGAAAATATACCGATCACTGTCTCCGGAAGATTTCCAGATGGACTTCGTAGTTTCGGTTGAGAATGGCTGCTACACACAGGAGGTTTTAGATCGGGGTGGACGGATATATGCAATTCCGCTGCGGTCGAAGGATCCTCTAGATGCCTTTCGAGGTATTCAGTCAGCAGTTCGTGACAATGGATATGACAGCGTTTTGAAATTAGGCGAAAACTCTCTGTCAGTAATAGATTTAATTGCAGCTAAAAGAGGAGGTGCCCGCAACTTGGCGTTGCGATCCTGTAATGCTCCTACAGGGCTCTCCCTTCCTGCTCGCTGTATTCATAGTCTCCTAAAACCACTGCTCAATCACTTCACAACGATTAAATTAGCTCCATCAGGTTTGGCTGCAGAGTACATGTTCGGAAAGCGCTCAGATGTGCAGTTGATGCATAACGGTGTGGACCTGAATATATTTCACTTTGATGTTGAAGGGCGAGCCAAAATTCGCGAGGAATTTGGCTTGGGGAATAAATTAATCGTTGGTCACATAGGACAGTTCCGTGAACAAAAAAACCACCGATATCTTTTGGAAGTCTATAAGAAAATACACGAACAGCGAAAAGAGTCTGTTCTACTTTTAGTCGGAATGGGAAAACAGCAAAAGCAGATTTGCGACTGGATAAAGGAGTTTGACCTTGAAGATAGCGTTTTGTTGACGGGACAACGGTTTGACATTCCGCAACTGCTATCTGCAATGGATGTTTTTGTGTTCCCATCTTTCTATGAAGGAATGCCGAATACGGTGATTGAAGCGCAAGCCTGCGGCTTACCTTGCGTGATTGCAGATACGATCACTACAGAGGCGAATATCACGGGGCTAGTTCACTATTTGCCTTTGTCGGAAAAAGCGGAATACTGGGCCGAGAAGGCGCTATCTGTCATAAGTGAAGTCAGATATGACACATCCCAAGACTTTTTAAAGAACGGATATGATATCAAAGAGGTCGCCAAAGAATTTGTTAGCGCATTTGGGATTGAGTGTTAAAGAAAGAGGAAAATGATGGCACTAAAAGAAACGGTAAATAAAATAATTAAGTTCCTAGTAGACAGAGACTACCGATTCCTTGTGCTGGCAGGTAGAGGATGGAAGGGATATCTTCCTGCGGAACAATTTCTAAAGAGAATGTATCGCATTCAGATGGGACGGGAACTGGATTTATTGAATCCGTCGACATATACAGAGAAGCTTCAATGGTTAAAACTCTATGATCATCAACCTGTATACACCGTGATGGTTGATAAATATGAGGCAAAGAACTATGTAGCTGAACGAATTGGAAAAGACTATGTAATTCCTGTTTTGGGCGTATGGGAACGGGTGAACGACATTGATTTTGATCTGTTGCCTAATCAGTTTGTGCTCAAGACTACCCATGATAGCGGCGGTATTGTTGTATGTAAAGATAAATCCTCTTTAGATATTCCTGCCGCTCGAAGAAAACTACGCTATTTTCTGCGTCGTAACTATTACGGTCACAATCGAGAGTGGCCATATAAAAATGTAAAGCCACGGATAATTGCAGAGGCTTACATGGAAGACTCTACTACACAGGAACTGCGGGATTACAAGTTCTTTACCTTCGGTGGTGTGCCCAAAGTACTTTACATTGCCCAAGGTCGCGGAAAAGGTGAACCCACCGTGGCGGATTTCTTTGACATGGATTTTAATCATCTTCCTTTTACCATCGACCATGACATGGCTCCGGTGCCACCTAAGAAACCGGATTGCTTCGAGGAAATGAAGCGACTGGCTACTACTTTGAGTGAAGGTACGCCTCAACTGCGGGTGGACTTCTATGAGGTAGACGGAAAAGTTTATTTTGGTGAGATGACATTCTTCCACTGTTCCGGTACGGAGGCCTTTCACCCAGCGGAATGGGATCAAATCTTTGGTGATTGGGTCCGGTTACCTGAGCGATTAGAGGAATAGTTATGGGGATAAGTAAACAGAAATCATGTAGAGGGCATGTGCGGTTTTATTGCCTGCTGTGTCTTTTGATGGGCTTGATTATTACAAAATATTCCTTGCAAATCGACATTCCACGCTTGCTGTTTTTGGGCATCATTCTGCTGATAGTTATCATAGGAGATCGCGATGAAGTAGTTGCTATGTGCATATGCTGTATATCTTTGCATGAATCGGTAGACTTTTTTTATGCCACAGCGTTTTGTGTGATTGGCTATGTTGTAAAGTATCCCGAAAGCATCCGGTTTCATCTCCCGGTCATTCCAGTATTACTGATAATAGCATGGGAACTGCTCCATTGCTTTGGTCAACCGCTGGATGCTGTTAAACTCATTACAGAAATGATTCCGTTTCTGGTACTTTTGATTTTCATGGGCGCAGAACTGTCGGATATTGACTACAGTTTTGTGATAAGAGCATTCTCAGTTTCGACTGCTTTGGTGGGTCTATCAATGTTACTTAGGGTGGTGTACCTTGCGGACTTTAATCTTGCAATTGCATTTGCAAGTTTGCAGAGATTAGGAGTAGGGGCAGAGGGTACAAAAATAAGCAGTGGCGCCATCCATCCCAACTCACTGGGTATTATCTGCATATTAGCGGCTACGGGATTGATGCAGCTGCGTACTACAGGGCGTGGAAAGAAAACCGATCTCGTACTGACAATTCTTCTTCTTGTTCTAGGTGCGCTTACAGCCTCACGTACTTTTCTTGCTTGCTTAGCTCTTATGGGACTACTTCTTTGGTTTAGTCAAAAAGGAAGTATCAAACAAAAGATTCGTTTTCTGGGAAGCTTACTGCTTATATTGCTTTTATCACTAATCGTTCTTGGCTTTGTTTTTCCGGATCTTTTGGAGTATTTCTACAGGCGTTTTTTAGAAAAGGACCTCACAACGGGAAGAGTTGATTTGATGAGTAAATATCATGCATTTATAGTATCGGATCCGAGTGTTCTCTTCTTTGGAATCGGTTTGCATGATCTAAGTGAAAAAGTGACAGTTGTTTATCGTATTGCACAAAACGTTCCGCACAATGGCGTTCAAGAAATTGTTGTTGCTTGGGGATTGGTGGGAATTGTTTTGTTTGGAAGTTTGCTTTTTGTCATGATATGGCGTTCTAGACAGATATGCAAGCAACAGCAACTGCTAAACTTTATCCCACTACTGATTTTGATTTTTAAAGTGCAGGCGGGTCAGATAATTACATCTGGCTATACGATGATGGCATTATTATACGTGTATCTCAGCCTAATACAATGCTTTCGTAAGCAAGAGCTATCGGAAAGAACAACTTTGCTTAAGTCCTTCCAAAACACATAGTATACTTTTTTCGTTCAAACAAATTTATGTAATCCGTGTTGTATTTATTATTTGACACTTCTATGCGCCAAATAAAAAATAATATTTAAGAAAGGTTGAAAATGAGATGAAAAAAACCATCACCCGCGTAGGAAGCTTTGTGTTGGCAATCGTGATGCTCGTTGGTATTCTTCCTTTTTCCGTGTTCGCGGCAATTCCGAACTGGGAAGAGAATAACGTTATTTTCGACGGCACCTCTTTTGGCACCAATGGTTACTACAACGTAATCTCCAAGAAGGATTACGTACTGGTTCCCGGTGCGGCGATTGAGTCCGAAATGGTGCTTAACAATGCTGCCGGCACCCGCAGACAGGTCCTCCACATTATTGAGGTGGATCCCTCCAACCCCGATGTATCCATCGTTCCCGGATACTACCAGATTGATAAGGATCTGGAAGATGAGGCCAACTGGTCTCATAAGGAACTGACCGAAATGGCCAAGTACTACGAAAATACCCTTGGCTATAACATCGTTGGTGGCATGAACACCGACCTGTACTACAGTTCCTATTCTCCCCGTGTTCTGGTCTACAACGGTAAGTGGATTGGTAATGCCGGAGAAAATGTAGCTACCGGCGGTGCTGTGCTGAATCCCACCTCCTCCATCCTGTATGTTTTCAAGGATGCTGAGGGTAATGTTTCCTGCGATGTCAAGGCGTTCAGCCAGACTGATCTTGACAAGTATCTGGAAGAAGGCATCCTGATGCACGCTGTTGGTGTTTCCTTCGGCATGGTCGTTAAGGATGGCGCACTGGTTAATACCACTGAAAAGCGCGGCAATGACGATGCTGCCCGCTCCATGGTTGGTGTTAAGGCGGACGGCACTCTGGTTCTGGTTATGAACGATGGCCGTGGCGCCAATAACTCCGTGGGCCTTTCTTCTTACGAAGAGGGTGAAGTGATGCTAGCTCTGGGCTGCCAGTGGGCAGCCAACTGCGACGGTGGCGGTTCCTCCACCTTCCTGACCAAGCGAGCCGGTGAGGATAACTTCACCATGCGCTCCGTCCCCTGTGATGGTTCTCAGCGTCCCACCGCTCACGGTATCTTCGTCGCTTCCAATGTTGGCCCCACCGGTGAGCTGGATGTGGTGAACGTGGAATCAAACTATGATATCTTTGCTCCCAAGACTGAGTACACCTTCGGCGCAGAAGCCATCGATACCCATGGCTATGCTATGGCTATGCCTGCGGATGCCACTTGGGCACTGTCCGATACTTCCTTCGGTACTATTGAAGGCGGCAAGTTCGTTTCCAACGGCAAAACCGGTACCGTGGATGTGCAGGTCCTCTCCGGCGGTAAGGTGGTCGGCTCCAAGGCCATCACCGTGGCTGACCCTGAGGTCTTCAAGCTCTCCGCAGACTCCACCACCATTCCTTACTCTACTGCAGACAAGGTCCGCACCATTCAGCTTCCCATCGTGGCAATGACCGGTGAGGCCAATGTCTATGTGGATACCAACGCGGTTTCTGTAGCGCTGTCCAATGAGGCTGCCGGTACGCTGGACGGCTTCAAGTTTACCGCCACCTCCGACACTTCCATCACCGGCGTGGATGTGACTATTACCTATGGTGAGATCTCCCTGGCCTACGCCATCAAATTTGGTAAGGGTTCTGAGATCATTTGGGACTTTGAAGACGGCGACAAGGCCGGATTCATGGGCTTTGAAGAAGCCAAGAAGTGGAGCCAGGACAATGGTGTCAACAACTCCCTGGTCGGTTCCGATCCTCTGGCAGGCCAGTTTAATGAGTATTTGAGCAGTGAGACCTTTGTTGCTTCCACCACCAACGGCGGCCAGGTCAGAAACGGCAACTACGCCTTGGCCTGGAGACTGGACAACACCGATGCTGCCTTTGCCAACTGGTCCTATAACGTACTGTTCAACACCGGAGATACCATCGTGCTCCGTGACGTTGCCAACGGCATGATGGCTACTACTCTGGGTATGTGGCTGTACATCCCCGAGGAAGCGTTCCAGACCGGCACCGCAGGTGTAGCCTTCCAGTCTCAGCTCTATGTGAAGAATTCTGACGGCAGCTATGCCTGCAAGCAGGATCACTTCATGTTCACCTCCGCTGCCACTGGCAAGCAGACCAACCTGAATTCTGCCACCAATGCGGATATCCCCGAATCCCGCTGGGTCTATGCAACTATCGATATCTCCAAGTACGATTATCTGTGCACCCCCGTGGCCACCGATGAAGGCAATAGCCGTTCTCCCTCCTTCATCCGTACTTATGTCAAGCCTACTTTCCCCGCCAATATCACTTTCTATATTGATGACATCACTCTAGACTACAGCTCTGCTGTGGATGACAGAGTACTGCCTACCATCACTGCACCCACCTACACCACTTCCGACACTGCAGTGACTCTGGAAAACGGTGCAACTGTCAGCGGCACCAACTTTGCATTCTCTGTCACCGTGGCTGACAATGCTGCGTTGGATCTGACCTCCGGCAAGATATTTGTGGACGGCGCGGAAGTCCAGGCTGCTATCAACGGCAATGCTCTGTCCACCAAGGAAGATGTTGCACTGAATGCCGGTACCCACACCGTGGCCTTTGAGGTCAAGGACGAGCTGGGTAACCCCGCACGCCTGATCCGCACCTTCACCGTTGCCGGTGATGCTGTTGTTTCCCTAGGAGGCCACAATGACTCCGGCGAGACCCCCAAGGCACAGTCTGTCTACTATGTGGACATCAATGTGGCTGATCTGGGCAGCGTAAATAAGTTGGTTACTCAGCTGAAGCTGAACAATGCCAATACCTGGGAGTTGGACGGTGCCATCGTTGCTTCCGGCTTTAAGGCTACCTTCGACTACAATGAAATCTCCGAACTGCTGACTGTCACCGTCGAAAAGGAAGGCGTTGTAGGCAAAGCAGCAAGCAACACCCTGGTCAGCATCCCCGCCCGCGTTTGGACTTGGGATCGTTATGACTATGTAGCTGAGAAATATGTTGATGTTACCGGCAATATGCCTGTTGTCAACATTGTATGTGATGTGGTTTACGGCACTGTCAACGGTGCGCCCTTCGGCGGCTCCATCAACGTGGCCACTGAGCTGGCCACCATTTCCTCTCCCTACCACGGCCACGATGCAGAGCTGTCTGCACTGGAAGACAAGGCAGCCACCTGTACCGAGAACGGCTTTGAGGGCCGTACCTACTGCGAGGCCTGTAAGTCTGTTGTGGACTTCGGCACCATAATCGAAGCCAAGGGCCATGATCACAAAATCGTGGATGCACAGTTTGTTTGCGGAACTTGTGATGATGTTGCTGCAACCGGCACCGGCGTTATGGAGATGGACGGCGCACTGTACTACTCCGTCAATGACAAGCTGGTGACTGGCTGGCAGGATATGGGCACCTACGAAGGTGACGACTATATCAACGGCGGCGCACCTTACACCATGTACGGTTATGCCGGCGACGATTACAAGCTGTACGTCAACACCACCAAGACCATTTCCGGTATTAAATATGAGTTCGATGAGAACGGCATCACCATGGGCGCCTGGACTACCAACAGCACCGGCACCCGCTACAGCGTTGGTCCTTCCTTCATCAAGCGCAGCTGGGTCACTCTGGCCGGCGACCAGTACTACTTTGGTGAAGACTACTACATGTATACCGGCACCCGTTCCATCCCCAAGAACCGTAACAATCCGAAGGAAGGTACCTTCTGGTATCTGTTTGCTGAAGACGGCAAGTTCATCAGAGAGTATACCGACCTGAACGGCATTGTGGAAGAAAACGGCAATTTGTACTGGGTCGTCAACGGCCGGAATGAATACGGCGGTCTGATGCTCATCGACGGCGATTACTACTATGCACGTACCTACGGCCAGTTGGTCGTCAACGCAACCTACTGGATCACCAAGAACAACGATCTGCTGCCTTGCGCAAACTACACCTTTGGTGCTGACGGCAAGATGCTGAATCCTCCCGTGGTCAATCCTGATCCCGAACCCGATCCTGATCCCACTCCCGATCCCGAGCCCGAGAAGAACGGCATCGTCTCCGATAACGGCAAGATGTGGTGGTATGTTGACGGTGTCAAGACCTACGGCGGTCTGATGCTCATCGACGGCGATTACTACTACGCCCGTTCCTCCGGTGAGATTCTGACCAATTGCACCTACTGGATCACCAAGACCAACGATCTTCTTCCTGCTGCCAACTATACCTTCGGCGCGGACGGCAAGATGCTGAATCCTCCTGTGGTCAATCCTGATCCCGAGCCCGATCCTGATCCCACTCCCGATCCCGAGCCCGAGAAGAACGGCATCGTCTCCGAGGACGGCAAGCTGTGGTGGTATGTTGACGGTGTCAAGACCTACGGCGGTCTGATGCTCATCGACGGCGATTACTACTACGCCCGTACCTCCGGTGAGATTGTCACCAGCAGAACCTACTGGATCACCAAGACCAATGATCTTCTTCCTGCTGCCAACTACACCTTCGGTGCCGACGGCAAGATGCTCAATCCTCCCGCAAAATAAGCATCTTAAATTAACTAGCAAAACTATATAATTCTGTCCTGGAGGTAAAGGAGGCAACTCCTTTACCTCCAGGGAAACACCCCCAAACAATGCTGGTCTCAAGCAGAAGAGTTTTTTCTGTTTGAGAGCAGTATTAACCGATAGAATATCCTGTGAGGGAAGCTATGGAACGAAAGAATAGCATTGATTTGCTTCGTATTATATGTTGTTTGGCGGTCATAGGCATACATGTTATTTCAGGTCCAATATCGAATTATAGTGGAACTTTGGAAATTGATTTGGTGTCCACATTAGAAAAAGTACATGTGCTTCTGAATTGGTCGGTGCCTGTTTTTTTTATGATTACAGGATATTGCATTCTAAGCAAACAAGAATATACGTACAGACAGTGTGTTAAACATGTTTGTAAATATATTGTTATTTTAGCAACTGTAGGATTCTTGTTTGCTTTGCTTGAAGAAGTTTTCAAGAATGGCATCTTTAATTTTTCTGTTGTTCTAACATCTGCCCGAAATGTTGTGAGTGGTAACCTATGGGATCACATGTGGTATCTTTATGCCATAATTGGTATTTATTTGGTATTGCCGGTACTACATTCTTTTATGTCGACTGAAAAAAACAATCGTTTTATTTTAACGGGTTTGCTGTTTTTCTTTACAATTGTTGTACCATCGATTGAACGAAGTGTCACAATAGGTGTGAAAATTCCTTTTGGAGGATACCTATTCTATGTGTGCCTTGGCGGTATGGTTGCAAAAGGGGATTTTGGCAAAAGGCAAGCCTTTTGCATTGTTCTATCCGGCATAATAGCAGCTATATATATTCTACTTAGCCCCAGCGGAGATACATTTGGCTACCATAGTCTAGCGATTTGTTTATTCGCTGTAAGTGTATTCATTCTGTTTTCTGGGATGCAAATTAAACACAGCATAATTATTACAGCGGCTTCTCAATGTACACTCGGAGTATATTTACTTCATCCGTTATTCATTAATGTGGCCGTCAAGGTGCTTAAGCTCGATCTTCTTTCAAATATGCCGTATATGAAATTGGCAGCTCTTTATTTAGTGATTTGTCTTGTTTCATTTGTAGCAATCTTCGTTTTTCGAAAATCGCTTCCTTGCATATGGCATCTCTGTTTTACACATAGCAGTCAAGACCAATAAGAGTTTATATTTGCTGGATTGACAAAGCAAATGCCAGCATCTCTGCGATACAAACGGCAAGATGATCAATCCTCTCGCAAAATAATCAAATAACGCCCGGCCTTTTGGACGGGTTGCCGTACAGGAATCAGAGCCTCCACGTGGCGTGCGGTGGAAACGGCTTTTGCCGGCAAATCTGAAAGAATAATGTGAAATCATCTGATGTTGATATATGAAAATAAAATTATTTCTTAACACAATCACATCGTTGCTGATGCAGATCATAACTGTAATAAGCGGTTTTGTTCTGCCACGCCTGATATTGGAAATCTATGGTTCGGAAGTAAATGGATTATTACAATCCATAACGCAATTCCTGGGAATGATTGCTTTCCTGGAACTGGGGGTAGGACAGGTCGTTCAATCCAGCTTGTATGACCCCTTGACTAAGGGCAATACAAAGCGTGTCAGTGAGATTCTTCGGTCGGGAACGATTTATTTCCGAAAAATTGCATATGCGCTGGTTGCCTATATTTTCGTATTGATCGTGGTTTTTCCGTACATTACAGAGCACCAGTTCCAATGGACGTACACAGCAACCTTAATTGTTGCTGTCAGTGTCGGATCGTTTGCACAGTATTATTTTGGTGTCATAGATAAAATACTGTTGAGTGCTGATCAAAAGGGATACATTCAATATATAGCGCAAATTGCAACAACAATATTGAACACCACAATTGCTGTTGTGATCATTCGCCTGAATGGCTCAATACAGTGGGTCAAAATCGGCTCATCGATTATCTTCTTTTTGAGTCCATTAGTAATTCGATGGTACATTCGAAAACACTATACCATCGACCGCAAAATTAAATACGAGCAGGAACCCATTACCCAAAAATGGAATGGACTATCACAGCATATTTCGGCGGTTGTGTTGGAAGGAACTGATAGCGTTATTCTAACTTTGTTTTCAACACTTTCTAATGTATCTATCTACTCTGTATATTACATGGTGATTTCCGGCATAAAGCAGTTCTATACAGCTGCAACGGCAGGTGTTCAATCTATGATAGGTGCACTATGGGCGAAAAACGACAGACAAAAATTGAACACAATCTTTGCCGGTACTGAAATTATTTTGCATTTGGCCGTAGTATTCCTGTTCAGTTGTATCGGTATCCTAATTGTTCCGTTTGTCAAGGTATATACTCGGGGTCTTACAGATGCGGAGTATAACCAGCCAATATTTGCTGTTGTAATAACGCTTGCTTATGCAATTCGGTGTTTGCGTACTCCCTATAATATATTAATTCTTGCAGGGGGACACTATAAACAAACCCAAATATGTCATATCATTGCTGCTGTGCTGAATTTGGTTGTTTCTGTTCTAACTGTAAAATGGTTTGGACTGGTTGGTATTGCGATCGGCACATTCGTAGCATTGACATATCAAACACTGTGGATGATGATGTATAACTCCTGCAATCTTCTGATGTTGCCATGGAAAAAAATTGTCAAGCAATTAGCAATCGATGGGTTCGCTGCAATCATAATTTTTATATCCACAAGTTGGCTTCGCCTGCAATTTGTTAGCTATTGGGGTTGGTTGAGTTTAGCAATTCCAGTGGCATTGATAGCATTAGTTATTACAGTTGGATGTGCATTTCTATTTTATAAGCGGGAACTTTTGGCGTTGTTCCACAGTATTAAAAAAGACATCTAATTTTAAAACACCTAATTTACAACAAAGTCCCAGAAAGGTACGAGTGTGTGAAAATTAGTAACAAGATAAAAAGCGGTTTAGCTATGTTTATCAACAAGCTCGGTGTACATTTCATTCCTTCAAAAAAAATACAATGCTTCTCGATTGAAGAAGCCGAGAGGATCCTAACTGAGCATTCTTTGGATTGTGGCTTATCTCCGCTTTGGAAAAAAAAAATACAAAGCCCAGAATACGACCTTTCCATCATTGTGCCCGTGTATAATGTTGAAAAATATCTGGATAAGTGTATGCAGTCTATTCTAAATCAGAAGACAACATACCAATATCAGGTGATTGCTATCGACGACGGTTCAACAGACCATTCCGCAACATTGCTCAATAAATATAGTATGCACAGTCATGTAACTATTTTTACACAGGCAAACAGAGGCCTTTCTGGCGCGCGGAATAGCGGTTTAAGGATTGCACAGGGCAGATACATCATGTTTGTTGACTCTGATGATTATTTGTGTGAAACTGCAATTCAATCATTAATGGACACGGCTTACCGTTTGGATGCGGATATTATTCAGGGTGGCTACTACGACATAGATGGAGAATCAGAAGCAATTCTAGGAAGTGTAAAATATAAAGACCTTTCTTCTGTTCCCCCAAATGGTTATGTTTCAGGAATGGCGTGGGGAAAAGTTTACAAGTCTATCTTATTTGAAAACGTGTGTTTTCCTGAAAAATACTGGTTTGAAGATACGATTGTTACGGGGCTACTTACACATCTTGCAGATACTGTCGCAACAGTATCGGATATGGTGTATTTCTACCGCAGAAATAACGCTGGTATCACAAGAACAAGCATTGGAAAACCTAAAAGTATCGATACTTTTTATGTTCAACGTTGTGTGCTGAATGCACGGAATCAGTTAGGTTTGCATACAGATCGGGCATTTTATGAGCATCTATTAAAAATGGTCGTTTTGTGTTATCAGCGAACACAGAATGAACCAGAAATAGTCAAAAAAAGCATATTCGTCATGTTAAAAAATATGCTTGAAGCAGCTCGCGATACAAACGTGTTTGCTGTAAGCAAACAATATAAAAATCTTGAAAAAGCAATTATCCGGGGAGAATATGGTAAATATTGTGTTATTTGCAAGTTTGGACCTGAATAAGTTTTATCTGTAATTATGTGCAGTTTGTGTTGCATGCCATAGATATATGTAAAATTCAATTATTTAGGTGAACTTTTATGGACAAAAACAACAATCAACAACTGAAAAAGAACTTAAATCCTGCTAATGTATGGGCCATTGCCTTTGGTTGCATTATTGGCTGGGGCTCTTTTGTGAATCCCGGCAAGAAGTTTTTGCCCAATTCCGGCGTGGCCGGCACTACCATCGCCATGATCCTGGGTGCGGTGGTGATGATCATCATCGCCTTCAGCTATGCCTACATGATCCCCAAATACCCCAAAGCCGGCGGTGAATACACCTTCACAAAGGAGTGCTTCGGCACGAACACGGCCATTTGCTGCGGCTGGTTCCTGGTGGCGGCCTATCTGACCAATGTTCCCATGAATTCCACGGCCATCGGCCTCATCGTGGACGGCCTGGATGGCTCCGCCAATATTCTGAAGTTCGGTTTTCATTATACCATAGCGGGCTTTGAGGTCTATTTGGGTGAGATCCTGTTGGCATCGTCGATTTTGATATTCTTTGCGATGCTGAATATGTGGGGCGTGAAAAAAGCGGCCTTTGTGCAGACGGTTCTGTCCATTTTGCTGGTGGTGTCTGTGCTGGTGCTGTCCATTGCCGCTATTTGCAGCAGCAAGGCGCAGCTTGACAATGTGGACCCCATCTGGGGCTTCAACAAGGCAGCGGCTATGCAGGCCGGCACCACCACTGAAAACATCGGTCAATTTGCAAATACCGGAGCAAAGGGCATCATCAGCGCCATTCTGGCCACATTCGCCATTGCTCCCTGGGCTTATGTGGGCTTCGATACCATTCCCCAGGCGGCAGAAGAGTTCAAATTCTCTTACCGCAAGGTCATCTTCATTATGGTGGTTGCCATTATCTTCGGATGCTTTGTTTATACAGCCAACAATCTGGTTGCTGCAGCCGCCTTGGAAAACTGGCCCGACCGGGTTATGGCCGGGGAATGGGTCTTACTGGTGGCGGCAGAGGAAATGCTGGGCATCTTCGGCAAGCTGCTCATTGGCGTTGCAGTATCCTGTGCGGTTCTTTCGGGCATTATGGGCTTCTATCTGGCATCCTCCCGGCTGCTGTACTCCATGGCCCAGGACGGCTATATGCCCAAGGTGTTTGGCAAAATCACCCCCCGGTACGGTGTGCCCAGAAATGCCATCCTTTTCTGCCTGATCATTTCTTTGTCCGGTCCGGTTCTTGGCCGGGAGGCACTGGGCTGGTTTGTGGATATGTCCGCAATCGGTGCAGCCCTGGGATATTTCTTTACCTGCATATCCACCCTGAAAAAGATGAAGCAGTTAGGTGAACGGAATATGCCCATCAAGATTCTGGCAGCCGTTGGCACGGCGTTCTCTGCCATGTTTATGGTACTGCAGCTGATCCCCATTCCCGGGTTGGAGGGTGTCCATTTCGGCAAAGAGTCCTACATTCTTCTGCTTGTTTGGATTTCCATCGGCGTTGTTTTTGCGGCCGCCTGTAAGACAAAGAAAGTATAACGATATCAGCACGAATTATGGAGGAAGTGGCCTATGCTGGAGCCCAATGTTCAGTTAAAGCAAAAATGCATATTGGTCACCGGTGCGGCAGGCTTTATCGGTGCTAATCTGGTGCTTGAATTACTGAAAATGCCCGAGCCTATGACAATTGTGGGCATGGACAGCATGAATGACTATTACGATGTTGCCCTGAAAGATTACCGCCTGGAGACAATCGAGGCCCTGGCTAAGGAAGAAAATGTGTCCACATGGATATTTGTGAAAGGAAACATTGCGGACAAGCCGCTCCTGTGGGATCTGTTTCAGAAATACCGCTTTGATGTTGTTGTGAATCTGGCCGCCCAGGCAGGCGTTCGTTATTCCATAGATCATCCGGATGTGTATATGGAGTCCAATGTCATTGGATTTTATAATATATTGGAAGCATGCCGACATTATCCGGTGGAACACCTTGTCTATGCTTCCAGCTCCAGTGTCTACGGAACAAACATAAAGACTCCCTATTCCGTCGAGGATAAAGTTGATAATCCGGTAAGTCTGTATGCTGCTACTAAAAAAAGTAATGAACTTATGGCTCATGCCTATAGCAAACTCTATGATATTCCGTCTACAGGATTGCGCTTCTTCACTGTCTATGGTCCAGCAGGACGTCCAGATATGGCATATTTCGGCTTTACCAATAAATTGCGCAATGATGAAAAAATCCGGATATTCAATTACGGGAACTGTCTTCGTGACTTTACATATGTGGATGACATTGTAAAGGGAATTGCAAAGGTGATGTGCTGTTCGCCTGAACGAGAAAGCGGCGAGGATGGTCTGCCAGTGCCACCCTATCGGATTTACAATATTGGCAACAGCAAACCGGAGAACTTGCTGGAGTTTGTGGATATTCTTCAACAAGAGTTGGTTAGAGCATGTGTTCTACCAGAGGATTTTGACTTTGAGGCTCATAAGGAACTTGTTCCTATGCAACCAGGAGATGTCCCCATAACATATGCGGATGTATCCGCGCTAGAACGGGACTTTGGGTTCAGACCGTCTACGTCACTACGTGATGGACTGCGGAAGTTCGCACAGTGGTATAAAAAGTATTATCAAGTATAAAGAAGGCATCAAACTATGAAAATCGCAGTTGCTGGAACAGGATATGTGGGATTATCTCTGGCTGTTCTGCTGGCTCAGAACCATGAGGTAACTGCAGTTGACATCGTACCTGAAAAGGTCGATATGATCAATCGGAAGAAAAGTCCAATCCAAGATACATACATTGAGAAGTATCTCCAAGAAAAAAATTTGCGCCTCAAGGCTTCTTTGAATGCTAAAAAGGCATATGGCGAAGCACAAATTGTGATTGTTGCAGTGCCAACAAACTATGATAGTAGGGAAAACTATTTTGATACTTCTGCAGTTGAGACTGTAATTGACCTCGTCCATGAATGTAACCCTGATGCAGTTATTGTTATCAAGTCCACGGTTCCAGTTGGTTACACAGAAACTATTCGCAAGGAAAAAGGAATTCAAAAGATTCTTTTCAGTCCAGAGTTTTTACGTGAGTCTAAAGCTTTGTATGACAACCTCTATCCAAGTCGAATTATTGTGGGCACCGATCTGTCAGAACCATCAATGGTGGAGTTCGCAAAGCTATTTACGGGGCTTCTAAAAGAGGGTTCGCTTAAAAAAGATGTAGATGAACTTGTGATGGGTTTCACTGAGGCGGAAGCAGTAAAGCTTTTTGCCAATACATATCTTGCTCTGCGTGTCAGTTTTTTTAATGAATTGGATACCTATGCTGAGGTAAGAGGTTTGGATTCAAGAGCGATTATTGAAGGAATTGGATTAGATCCTCGCATTGGAAATCATTACAACAATCCATCTTTCGGCTATGGTGGGTATTGTTTGCCTAAAGATACAAAGCAGTTGTTAGCGAATTACGATAATGTTCCTCAAAATCTTATCAGCGCTATTGTGGAAGCAAACCGTACACGAAAGGATTTTATTGCCGGAAAAATATTAGAAAAAGCAGGATACTATACACATAATGGTGAGTGGGATCTTGGTCAAGAAAGAAAGGTAATTATTGGGGTATATCGCTTGACCATGAAGTCACACTCCGATAACTTTCGGCAAAGTTCTATTCAGGGCATCATGAAACGGATTAAGGCCAAGGGTGCAACTGTTATTGTCTATGAACCGACTTTAAATGATGGCTTTACATTTTTTGGAAGCTTGATTGTAAATGATTTAGCAAAGTTTAAATCGCTAAGCGATGCCATTGTTGCAAATCGTTATGACAAGGAACTGGACGATGTGAGTAATAAAGTATATACGCGTGATTTGTTTCAGCGTGATTAATGTAAATTCAACGCGACTGTAAAAATTAAGGTATTTTATATGAGAAATTCGAACAAGAGAAGAACAGCTTTAGTGATTTCTGTTGTGATATTAAGTGTTGTGTTAACCATGTTGCTTGCATTGTTGCTGTGGCTAGAATTTGGATCAAAAAGAAATGAGACTAACAACATGGACTCTACTGCATTGCAACAAACTGAAAATGCAACATCAGTGGAAACGACATTAACTGAGGACACTACAATCTCAGAAGAAACTAAGTTAACTGAAGACACCACACCAGCAGAATCAATACTAACAGAGGATACAGGAATCATTGATACACCCTATTTAAACCTGTATTACGATCAAGCATTTTCTGACTACTTACTAGTAATCCATAATGAAGGTCCAACATATAGACTGGAGTTCTCCGCATCACTAGATGGAAAACCTGACCAGCGACTGTTTGATATTGCCTTCGGTCAAGATACTGATGGAAATTTGGGAGCAATTGAAGTTAATGCTGAAATAATTCCTGTGAGCATGGTAATATATGCATTTGATCCCGACGATAGTTGGACACAGGATGAGATTAATACTATCTTCGCTATGCAGGAAATGACAAACGCCCTGATTGACCAGTTGATGATATATCAAACACAGGATGATTATAAAGGACCTGTAGTTTCAACTGTTGTGCCAGAGCCAAATTATATCAAGACAACCACTATTACTACACCCTATTGTAACCTCTACTATTCTTCCCCGTGGACCGATTACTTACATATTGAAAAGGCCGAAGGAGATGACTACAGGGTGTTGTTCTATGGCCAATTAACCGATAAGTCCCCTGTGCTATTATTTACTATCATTTTTGGTGGTGATTCTGGGGAGCAAGTCGGCGCAATTATCGCGAATCAGAGTCAGATTGTTCCGGTAAACATTATGTTAGAAGAGTTGGACAAACTTGGCTGGGCGGACAATGACATGAATATCCTTTATGAAATGCAGGAAGCAATCAATCTAATGCTTGAAAGGATGCCCTTAGAATAGTCCAAATATGTTATCGGCGACTATTAACAAATTGAGGAGGCTTAACTGTGGATGAAAAAATAAATAGAAGCGAGACAAGCGGTGTCGATCTACAACGCCTGGTGTATGTTTTGTTGAGAAAAGCTTGGCTGATAGGTTTAGTGTCTATAGTATGTGCTGTTGTAGTTCTGCTAGGATCAGTTTTCCTTATCACACCTAAGTATGAAGCTTCTGCAGTGTTCTATGTGAATAACAGCGCGTTATCTATTGGTGACGCATCCTTGAGCATAGAATCGGGTGATATCACTGCATCTAAGAGTTTGGTGAATACATACATAGTAATTCTGAAAGACAGGGTTACGCTGGTTGATATTCTTGACTATGCCGGTGTGGATTTGCATTATTCAGAATTGGAAGATTTGATAAAAGCAGAGCCGTTGAATGAAACTGAAGTTTTCAAAGTTACTGTCACAAATTCCAATCCTCAGGATGCGGCAAGTCTTGCTAATGCGGTAGCATATATTTTGCCTAAACGAATTGCAAGTATAATTGATGGTTCTTCTGCTAAAATTGTTTCCGATGCTGTTACTCCTGTAAAGCCCAGTTCTCCGAATTATACAGTGAATACATTAGTGGGTTTTTTACTTGCTCTTATTCTTTCGGTGGGTATAATCACTGTCCGCGAAATTTATGATATAACGATTCAAACTGAAAATGATATTAATCAGTGTTGCAGACACCCCATCCTTGTCTCTGTTCCGGATATGGCTGCCCCTGGAAAAGGCGGATCTTCGTATTACGGGTATGGTAAAGGTAAATCCGGCAAGAAAAAAGGAAAGTATTCAACTACTAGTCAAGGTGCAAAAAATACAATCATTGGGCCCGATATTAGTTTTGCTGCATCTGAAGCATATAAATTGCTGCGTACTAAACTGGAGTTTTCCTTTGCAGACGAGAATAATTGCAGGGTTATCGGTATTTCCAGTGCGTTGAGCGGCGAAGGTAAGAGTTTGACTGCCGTTAATTTGGCGTTTGCTCTTTCTCAGCTTAACAAGAAAGTACTCCTGGTCGATTGCGATATGCGACGTCCAACACTGGCAGAAAAACTTGGTATCTTAAAGCAACCTGGTCTATCCAGCTATTTATCTAGGCAGTGTCATTTGGATGAGCTTGTGCAGATGTGCAGCATGAAGAACAACGAAAATGCATTTCATGTGATTTCAGCCGGGCAAAACCCACCTAATCCGATTGAGCTTTTGAGTTCTGAACGGATGAAAAAGGCCTTGAGTGCAATGCGTGACGCATATGATTATGTAATTTTGGATTTCCCGCCTGTTGGAGAGGTTAGCGACGCCATGGCTGTTGCAAAAGAAACGGATGGAATGTTGCTTGTTGTTCGACAAAATTGCTGCGACAGGGTAACGCTGTCAGAGACTGTGCGCCAGTTTGAGTTTATCAACGCAAAAGTCCTTGGTGTGGTATTCAACGGTACCAACGAGCAAGGTGGGAATTACGGCAAGGGCTATTATAAGCGCTACTATAAGTCCTACTACAAAAAGTACGGGAATCGATATGAGAACACTGGACGAACTGTTTCAAATACAAACCGCAGTGGAAATAAGTAATGGATACGGTAGTTGATTTTCATAGTCATATTCTCCCTGGAATTGATGACGGAAGTTCCTCTGTAGAAGAATCTGTTGTGATGCTTCAACAAGAGGCCAGTCATGGAATTGAACACGTGATTGCCACACCACACTTTTATGCGCGCCGTGATAATCTGTCGATGTTCCTAGAGAACCGTGAGCGATCTGAGCAGTTTCTCCGGGAGGCGATGGCAAAGTATTCCGGACTTCCACAGCTTAGTGTAGGTGCAGAGGTATATTTCTTCACTGGGATCAGTGAATCAAGAGAAATACCCAGTTTGGCGATTTCATCTACAAACTGTATTATGGTTGAGATGCCACATCCCCCCTGGACCGATGCTATGTACCGCGAACTGGAGCAACTGCATACAAAACGAGGGTTAATTCCAATAATTGCCCATATAGATCGGTATATTACTCGATTCCGAACCTTTGGTATCAACGAAAAGCTCTCTGAATTGCCGGCCTTTGTTCAAGCCAATGCGGAGTTCTTTTTGCACAGGCAAACCAAATCAATTGCACTGAGAATGCTCCGCAATGGGAAAATCCACTTGCTTGGTTCTGACTGCCATAACCTGAATTCCCGAAGCCCAAATCTGGGCGAAGCGGTAAAGCTGATTAGTAAACGCTTAGGTGCGCCGGCAATTGAGCGAATAAACCAGTATGAACAAAGTATTCTGCTTAGTAAAGAACCCATATTACCCACACACATGTGTGAATAATAAATTATTTATGGAGATGACGAAAATGAAAAAACTAATATGTTTGATGGTCGTATTGATGATGTGTTTGAGCGTCGTTGCTCCTGTTTATGCTGCGGAAGATACATTTGTACCCAGCATTTCAGAAAAAGACGGTCCTGAAATCGTTCCCGGCAAGGATGATGAAGGAAAGCCTACAATTGGTCGTGTCTTGGATGAGAATGGCGAAGTGATCGACTATATTTATGAGGGCTGCCTGGTTATTACGCCGGTATCCAAGGCGAATGTGTCAAAGGAAATCCCAGTTGATGCAAAAGAACTGCTCCTCTCTGTGTATGACCAACTGAAGAGTGGGACGATGCAGATTCCCTACGAAAAGATTTCCTCTGCGCTGGATCCCAGCAAAATGGTGATTCGTGAGCTGGTAGATATTTCCTGGTTGTGTGAGGAACATCCAAAGATGGTTGTCCCAAAGGGAGTTACTATTGAATTGACACTTGATATGGGCGTAAAGGCTGATACCGATGTTTACGTTATGTCCTATAAAAACAACGAGTGGGGAACTATTGTCAAAACTGTGAACAATGGGGATGGAACAATCACTTGCGAATTTGAAGATTTTTGCCCTGTTTCTTTTTCTGTTCGAAAAGGTTCTGAAACACCTCCCCCCCAGACCGGCGATAATACAGACTTGACATTGTGGATTACTCTGATGATGGTTTCCTTTGCAGGAATTGCAGCAGTATTCTTTTTCTATCGGAGAACTGCAAGAAAAAGCAACTGAGTAGATTATAAATTGGAGAGAGCGCAATGACCAAAAAAGAGATGATTCAGAAAACGATATTGTCCTGCGTATGTTTGGTTCTGGTGCTCGTTGTAATTTACAGTGGGCTCCAGATTCTGGAGTCCACTGTCTTTACAGGGGAAGGAGTGCCTTCTGAAACAACACCATCAAAGACGATTATCAGAAACGGCGTAGAGTACTTTCCACGGCAAGATATAACAGTGGTTATGGTGTTGGGTATTGACCAGTTCGGCCCCGTACAGTCAAGTGGTTCTCACAAAAATAGCGGTTCGGCAGACATGGTAATGTTGCTGATCTTTGATGAAAAGAGTAAAGAATGCTCTGTTCTGCATTTGAACAGGGATACTATGCTGGATATGCCGGTTGTGGGAGTTTTTGACGAAGAAGCAGGTACATATTATGGGCAACTTGCATTGGCACATACATATGGATCAGGATTGGAAGATAGCAGCGAGAATGTCAAGAAAGCATTGGAAGGCTTCCTGCCTGGTGCTACGATTGATTATTATGTTACGATGCACATGGATGCGATCCCGATCTTTAATGATGCCGTAGGTGGTGTCACAGTGACAGTTGTGGATGATTTTTCTGAAGTAAATCCCAGCATTACCAAAGGGGAGCTGATACTGAGAGGAAATCAGGTTATTGACTTTGTTCGTACCAGAAAAGGTGTCGGTGACCAGAAAAATACGACACGTATGGAGCGGCAAAAGGAGTATATTAGCGGTTTTCTGGATGCGCTGCATCAAAAGGAAAATGAGAGCATCAATTTCTTTGCCAGCATATATGATGAGGTTGCTCCTTATATTGTGACCGATTGTTCAGCTGAAACACTGAATGGTATGATAAATCAGTACGCAGATTATTCAATTAAGGAAGTAATAACCCCTGCAGGAGAAAGTGTTGTGGTGGATGGTTATTACGAATTTCATGCTGATGAAGAAGCTTTGGATGCATTGCTAGTTGAAGTTTTTTACCGTCCAAAATAATCTTGGGATACTCCCCCAAATGAATAATACAGAGGAAAAGGCTCCACCCGTGAGGGTGGAGCCTAAATTCGTTCGGAGTGTTCGGTTATTTGTTCCGCCAGTGTCGGTTGCTCTGCAATTTGACAATCAATTCTATACCATCTCTTGGCATAACATCCTTTTAATTTTTTTGATCATCAGTATGATTCTTGGTGTAGTGTTTGTAATCATTATTGTTGTTCCTGTAATCAAGAAGAAAAGAAAACGACAATAAAAGAACCCAAAAACCGCGCTATTAATCAACAAATTCCCAGCCGTTGAATGCGGCTGGGAATTTTTGTTGTCTCAAGGAGGGGGAGTAATTACAAGCTGTTTCGCATTGACCTTAATAATTTAAAGGAGGAACAGCAACATGCCATTAAAGCAAATGAAACAAAAACACCGGAAACCCTCTATTCTTCATGCCATTTCATATCGAATCCCGTTACCGGTAACGGAGGTTGTGCTCTTCCGCAGTGGGGACAGTTACACCGTTTGTCCACGCTGCGACAGACTCCTAGATAGGGAATATATGGGATATTGTGACTGTTGTGGGCAACGCCTTGCCTGGGAACTGTTAGACCACGCAAAAGTGGTCTATGCCCCTAGGAAAAAATAGCATCAACGATCACAAGAGTTTAGATATACTTAGGTGATGCACTAGTAAATCAAGAATAGGAGGGCACTTTACGGAAAATGTGAAAATTAGTATGCCGGGATCCCGTAGCCAAGTATCTCATAGTAGCCGATCTGGTATCTTCTCTGGGCACAGGAATCGCCGCTGTTACCCTCGATGGTATAGACATACCCATCTTCCACTTTGGCGACGATACCGACATGATTGGCTAGTCCGTTCTGACCGCCATCTTCTTCCTCGTCCCAGTCAAAGAAGATAATCATTCCGGGCACAGGTGTTGCGGTGTTGTCTGCCCACTGTCTACGATCTTTGAACCATTGAGCACCGGTAGGACACGCTGCAAACTTAGGAATGACACCAAGATCAATGTAACCGCACTCGTTGGCACACCAGGATACAAAGCAAGCACACCACTCAACACGGGACTCAAAGCCATACCAACTCCAATAAGGCTGGCCTCCTACATTCTCCAACTGAGATTGCGCAACAGCAACGATTTGCTCGTTGGGATCGTGGATGCCATAGAGAACAGCAGACCACATGGATGCGTTCTCATCCTGCAGAAGTTCATTCAGCATCTGCTTCTGCTCTTCTGTAAAACCATACCCATAGGCCATGGTGGTAGCGGTTTTATGGGTAACATTGATATACAGTGTGGTTATCATCTGTGTCGTTTCTATTTCGATGATATTTACTTCTTCATCTACATCTTCGATAATCACAGTTTCCTCAGCTGTTTCAACCCGGTAATTGATCTGGTTCATGGCCCAGAAAATTTCTTCCAGCATTGCTTTCTTAGCGTTGTCCATGGAGGCGACATCCTGCGGATTGTTGGGGTCTGTATTGATCTTTACGGCATAGATTGCGAGCACTTCCGGCCATACAGCACGGGAAACAGAGGATTCCAGTTTATCGTGAACGGTCGTGTTTCGGATCGTAACCAAATTTTCTACACATATGAGTTCAATTCGCTTCGCATCTTTTCCAATGCTCGGCGGTATGTCTTGTCCGCCGTATCCGGGGAAGCAAGGCCATGCGCCACTGCCAGTTCAATGAAAGGAACTTTCCTCCTTGCTTTTCGTTTAGGCTTACCATCCGAATCGAGATCATTCTCATCGTAATAGTGGGTAGCGTAGCACTCCCGGCAGAAGCCAAGATGGTCCGCAACGATTGCCCGTTCCCGGTAATTTAACGACTCGAAGGTTGACATAACTTCCTCGGCTTTCTCTGTGTGAAAATACAGTTTCTCCGTCTGGGAGGTTCTATCGGCAACAACTTCCTCCATACTTTCTTCGCTGTCTTCGTCCCCATAGTGTCGGTAGAAGTCCGTCATGTTCATATTCAGCAGACCTCCCATCAAGATCTCCTCCACATTCTTTGTGGAGATTTTGGTTTCTTCAGCAATGGCCGCTATGGTTTCTTCATCATACCGATACCCATACTTTGCATATTGCCACATGACATCTCGAAGCTGTTCATCCGCATAGCTGCTCTGCACCGTATAGCCGGTGCGCATTGTTCGGATATAGGCATGTACTTCATTCATCGCCGGAAGTTCCTTGTATACAAGAAACGGCACACTGCGGGAGATATCATAGCGCCGGAGCGCTTTCATCATACCCATCACATAAGCCTGTTTTAGATCAACGAAATGGCCGTACATAGCATATTCGTTGACGAAGCCTCTTGCCTTGGTGTTCAGTTCTTTCTCATAGTAGTGTAAGAACCATGCCAAGTATGTTTCATCGTTTTCTGCAAAGTATCTGTCAAAATACTCTTGATAGTTTTCATACTTCGGCGGAGCCTGCTCCAACCGGTATATTTTTAAATCCTTTTCCCAATCGTTCACGGACTCCACCTCCTTCGTTATGGTGTTGGGTTATTTTAGGCTTTTTAATGTTTCTGCGTATAGTGCTTGCTGCGTCATATCCTTCGGATATTGGGTGGCGGCATACATGGGATCTTCCTGGGCGTGCATCTTATGTTCCAGCGCCAGTTCCTTTGCCTTGGTCGCAAAATCTTCCGTAATGGAACCCCTGCTCTTTTCAGACCGTATCGCACCACATCGGCGGTTGTAGATATCTATGATAGGATCGGCCGCAGCCAGTTCCTTGCGATTGATGCTGGCGGCATACTGTTTGCAGGAGATCTTCTTGCCCCGGAAAGTATAGGGGGACATGCCGGTGCAGTACCGCTGCCGCCGTGCAGAGGTCATAAGGAAATAGTTTTCACAGATCTCGCACTGTCTTGGGTAATGACCGTAATGCAGACCCTCAAAGAAATCCGTGACGATAAAGCTGTAGTAACTGTCGAAGAACAGCCACCTTGCCACAACCTCAGCTTTGCTCTTGGCATTTTTCTTGTAGGGAACATATTCGGTAGTCACGGGTAGTGGAAGTTCCCCAAAGATCTCCATTGCAATGGGGAGCAGGTGTGCTTCGTCCAGCCGCTCAGCTTCATCTGCGCACTCTGCAAAGCGCACTAACTGGGTAAAGACTTTGCGGATATCTGCGCCAATGCGATCATAGAACTGCAGTGTTCTGCGTACCTCGGTTAATACCCCTTCTGCTTGTTCGAAGAAAGCTTTATCGTATGCAGGTGGCAGCAGGTGCAGCAGGACTTGTACTTCATCCATATTTCCTACTGCTGCTCTGCGCCGGAAGTATGCTGTAAGCATTTCTGCGGTTTCGCATGTGAATAGGTTTTCTATTCTGTTTCTCTCTGCTTTTATGTCCAGTACATCAAAGGGTTTCAGCCAGGTCAGGGCATAGAAGATATTGCAGATTTCTTCGCCTGCTTTTGTAAAATCGCCTGCGTTGAGATACCCGGCCTTCAACTGCTCCTGCAACTGCCAGTTTCGGTTTGTAAAGACACTGATCCTGGCGGCGGTATCCTCCTTATAGTATTGGTTCAGAAGATGTACGCAGTAATAGCCTGCCGGATAGGTTTTGCTACCGATCCGTACTCTGTCGTCCCGGTAATCTGCGCTGAAAAACAGTCCTGCATTCATACTTCCACCTCTTCGTATATCATTCTAAAATAGTAACTGTCCAATAAATCTCCCTAATATAATCATAATATTTTTGCTGGAAATATTTGTGGATTTTTTGAAAATATCACGTTCGAATATGTAAACAAAATAAGAACACATCTAAAAACCGCTTGTGGCACAAGCGCTTTTTCCTGTTTCGCTTTTTGATTTTTGCTTATTTCTATATTCCATATAAAAATCGCCTTTTCGAGTATTCAAATAAGTGAGGGGGATGACACTACCTCAAATGAATACGCAGGGCTTTGCCGCCGGGAAACCGGCGGCTATTTTATTGCCCAAAGGAAAGGAGGGATTTTTATGGAAGAAACGACTATCAACATTGGGGGAACTGTTTGCAAGGCAATTAAGCAGGATGGCAAAACCTTTGTTCAGCCTTGGTTCCACGGTCAGGTGTTGGGTGATGTGGTTGACACATTTGAAACAGAAGATGGCAAGGGATTTCACATCCTCTTGCTGACCCAGGAGCACAGCCAAATTGGTGCATGGATCACTGCAACCACCAAAGAACTGGATTGCATGGAAATTGAAGAACCCATACTGGGCGAACGGCTTTATTTCTGTGTGATACAGAAGGCGTGGCACAAACCCTACACCCGTCCCTACCATATCATCGAAGGTTGGCCGGATGACTCTTGGATGGATGAAGAAATCTGTCTTACAGAGTAACAAGCAGGGAACTTGTACGGCAAGTTCCAACCAATCAGCGGATCCTAACCGCTGATTATCTTAAGGGCGCAGCCCCTAACCCCAGTGAAGAAAGGATATGATTATGAAAGAAAAGGACAAGCGGGTGGAGCTTCGGCTCCCCGCAAAAGAAAAAGAACAACTGGAACAGCTGGCAAAGAAATGTGGCTTGTCGCTATCTGAATATCTGCGTAAGAGAGGTCTGGGTTATGAACCCGGACCTTTTTTAGATGATCGGTTTTACGCTGTGTATTCCAAGCTGTGCGAAATCAGCAATCTGCCGCTGCAGCCGGAAACGGAAGCAGTACTGATTGCGATCCTAAACGATCTCCAACAAAATCTATTCCGGCCTCGGAAGCAGACCAAGAAGGAAATCATCGAGGAGGTGGAAGGTTGGCAACTACAGGATTCTGGCCCGTAAAGGGTCGGTTGAAAGATGTCATCGACTATGCTGAAAACCCGGACAAAACCACCGACCAAAAGTATCTGGACGATGATCTATACCGGGCGCTGAGTTATACGCAGAACGATGAAAAGACCGACAAGAAAATGTATGTTAGCACCATCAACTGCCCGAAGCATGACCCCTATGGAGCGATGATGGCCACAAAGAAGCAGTTTGGCAAGATGGGCGGGAATGTTGCCTACCATGGGTATCAAAGCTTCAAACCCGGTGAGGTCACACCGGAGGAAGCGCACAAAATCGGCATGGAAACTGCAAAGAAAATGTGGGGCGATGACTACCAAATCGTAGTCACTACCCATTTGAACACCGATTCTCTCCACAATCATTTTGTGATCAACTCCGTGTCATTCAAGACCGGACGGAAGTTTGAAAACCATGTATCTGACCATTACAAGCTGCGGGAGATCTCCGATGCGATCTGCAGAGAGTACAACAAATCTGTATTGGAGAACGCAGAATTTTACGGTGGTGAGAAGAAAGCTTACTGGGTTAGAAAGAACGGTGGACAGACCCACAGGGATATGCTCCGCAGAGATGTAAACGAAGCGCTTTCTATGACCGCCAGCTATGCCGCATTCTGCCGATACCTGGAAGGGTTGGGTTATCACTTCACAAGAGATAGGAACGGCAACCATCCGGCGTTGATCGCTCCCGGCTGGCAGAGAGCGGTTCGCCTGGACAGACTGGGGGGCAAGTACACTCCGGATGCCATTTATGACCGTATCATTGCCAATCAGCGCCTGCCGGAATTGTATGTGACCTATTATCCTGCTAAACGCAGAACACCGCTGATGGAACTGGAATGGGAAATGAAGCGGCTGAACCGGATGAACAGTATCGAATTGATGTTCGAACTGTTTGTAGCAATGCTGAAGCTATGTACCGGCACAAACTTTAGCGAGAACAAGTCTGTTCCGCTTTCTCCCCAATTGCGGGAAGAGGTCAGAAAGCTGGATCAATATAATGACGATATGCAGCTCCTTTGCAAGTACCACATTGGTACCGCAGAGGAGCTTTCTGCGTTCCGGGAGGAAACGATCCAAAAGATACACTCACTGGTGCAGGAAAGAAACGGCATCTATAACAAGATCCGCAGGGCGGCAGAACCCGAAAAAACAGAACTGAAGGAACAGGCCAAGGCGATCAGCCAACAGATTGCCCCGCTGCGGAAGGAACTAAAATGTGCCGACCGGATCTGGGAGCGGTCTTTGGATGCTGTCCAAAACCTTTTGGATCAGGAGCGGCAAATGGAGGAACAGGTTATGAACCGACACAAGGAAAGGAGCTATGAACGATGAAAGAAACAAGAGCAGAACATCTGCCAATTAGTAAACTACACCCCTTTGAGGGACACCCCTTCAAAGTAACCGATAATGAGGAAATGGATCAGCTTGTCTGGAGCATCCTAACCCAAGGCTTGTTGACCCCGCTGGTGGTCCGTCCGCTCCCCAATGATGAATATGAGGTAATCTCCGGGCATCGGAGATTACACGCATGCAAGAAGGCAGGAATCGAAACGGTTCCTGCCTTAATTACTGAGATGGACCGGGATGTTGCAGCTATCGCGCTGGTGGATAGCAACCTGCACAGAGAAAGTATCCTCCCCAGCGAGAAAGCCTTTGCCTACAAAATGAAAATGGATGCACTGAGCAGACAGGGAAAACGGACGGATTTAACTTTGTCGCAAAATGCTACAAAGTTAGATACCGCAGCAGAAATTGGTAAGGCGCAGGGTGAAAGCCGGGATATGGTATTTCGTTGTATCCGGTTGACCCACTTGATTCCGGAACTGCTGCAAAAGGTAGATGAAGGAAAAATCGCCTTCACCCCGGCGGTACATCTTTCTTACCTCTCCCCGGCAGAACAAGGCTGGGTGTTGGATGAGATGGAACGCAATGATTGTACTCCTTCTGTCGGACAGGCTTATCACCTGAAGGAGCATAGCATGGCAGGCACACTGACCAGAGATTTCGTAGCTGGTCTTATGAGCCAGGAGAAGGCTAACCAAAAGGAACGGCTGAAGATCCCAATGGAGCGTATCCGCAAATACTTCCCTAAGCACTACACCACCGCACAGATGGAAGATGCGATTGTAAAGATGTGCGAGGCTCAGTTCCGCAAACGAACTGACCGGGATGCTCGATAAGGAGGTGACGCCTATGCCCGAACAGATTTCCCAGGAACAGATCGTAGAAGTCACCACGCAGAATACCGAGGATTACGGTGCGCAGTTTCCGGAGCATGTCATCCTCCGTTTTGCCCGATTCTTACTACCCAAGATCCAGGAGGATTTGGAAAAGAAGGATGAATAAGTACACCGGATGGCAGCAGGCTTCCGCCTGCTGCCATCCATACAATAGAAGCGAAACACGCAAACCATTAAAATAAACGCAAAGGAGGATTCGTATGAATGCAGTGATTTATGCCCGATATTCTTCGGATCGACAACGAGAAGAATCTATCGAAGGCCAGCTTCGTGAATGCACGGATTATGCTATGAAGAATAATCTGACCTTACTTGGCACCTATGTGGACCGGGCGTTGTCTGCAAGAACAGCAGACAGACCGGACTTTCAGCGAATGATCGCAGACAGCGCCAAAGGGTTATTTGATGTGGTGCTGGTATGGAAACTGGACCGTTTCTCCCGTGACCGCTATGACAGTGCCCACTACAAGCATGTGTTGAAAAAGAACGGTGTCCGGGTGATCTCCATCAAGGAGAATATCTCTGATGGTCCGGAGGGCATCATTTTGGAATCTATGCTGGAAGGCTACGCAGAGTATTACTCAGCAGAGCTTGCACAGAAGATTCGCAGAGGTCAGCATGACAATGCTATGAAGTGTATGAACAACGGCGGCAACACACCTCTTGGTTACTATGTGGACAAGGCAACCGGCAGACTGGAAGTCAATCCCGAAACCGCACCTTATGTGCAGGAACTGTTTGCCCGGTATGCAGATGGTGAACGGCTCACCGTTTTACAAGCTGAAATGGAGGAACGGGGTCTGCGCTCCAAGCGGGGCAATGCTTATACTGTCAGTGTTCTCAGCAATCTACTCAAGAACCGCAAGTACATCGGTGAATACAAGTATGGCGATGTCATTACCCCGGATGGCATTCCGGCGATCATAGACAAAGAATTATTTGAAAGGGTGCAAATGCGTATGGCAGCAAACAAGAAGGCCCCGGCACGGGCAAAAGCGGAAGAGGAATACTTGCTTACCACCAAGCTATATTGTGGCGATTGTGGGCGGCTGATGGCCGGTGAAAGCGGCAAAGGTTGCAAGGGGATTGTCTATCACTACTACAAATGCAGCGGTGCTAAGCGGCGGCTCGGCTGCAAGAAGAAAGCCATCAAGAAGCATTGGATCGAGGAGACTGTTGTAAAGCTGACTGTCTCCAAGGTGCTGACGGACGAGGTTATCGACCACATCGCAGATGCCATACTAGTCATGCAGGAGCAAGCCGATACCATGACTCCTGTGCTAAAACAGCAATTGCAGCAGTGCGAAGCAGAGATCCGGAATGTAATGAAAGCGATCCGCCAGGGTATCATTACCGAAACCACTAAAAAGTGCTTGGAAGATTTGGAAACCCAGAGAGATTCTTTGAAAGCCAGTATCCTGCAACTACAGTTGGAGCGCCGCAAGTTCACCAAGGAAGAGATTATGGAATGGATCAGCAAATATAAGTACGGCAATATCAACGACCTTGACTATAGGAAAGAAATTATCGATACTTTTGTAAATTCCGTCTTCGTATATGAGGATAAATTGGTCCTCACCTACAACTACAAGGATGGAAGCGAGACGCTAACCCTGCAAGAAATTGAATCTGCCTTAAGTTCGAATTTAACTAGTATGTGTCCACCAAAATAAAAAGTCCACCCGTCGTGAACTGAACCAGTAAAACTGGACAATAGACAAAAAGCTCCCTGATGTAGGATAATAACTACATCAGGGGGTGTTACTATGTCCGGTAAGAAAGGCATGAAAAAGTATCCTATAGGGATACGAGAAGAAGTTGTTATGAGGATCCACACAGGAGACAGTCAGTGCGCGCTGAGTCGTGAGTATGGGATAAGCAGATACGCAATCCAAAGTTGGCTAAAAGAGACTTCCATACCAAAGCAACGAGGTCGCAAGCCGGCAAAGACACTACAGGAATACAAGTATGAGAACAAGCGATTAAAGATGGAAGTAGAGTTGTTACGGGATTTTCTGCAGTCCGTGGAAAGGAAGTGAGGCCTAAAATCAAATATGCAGTTATCTACCGTCATCGGACTGAGTATTCGGTGTCAGCAATGTGCCAGTTCTTTGAGGTATCCCGTAGTGGTTACTATGACTTTGTAAAACGGGTGGGCCAGCCGGAGCATGACGCAGAGCTGGCAGAGCAGATCAGGGATTGTCAAAGCAAGACAGATAACACATACGGCTACAGACGAGTCTGGAAGTGGCTGAGAGATAGAAATATTCAGAGAAATCCGAAAACCGTTCTCAGA
>JAZOUU010000146.1:0-1648 GCA_045658365.1 Faecousia sp.
GATTTGCAAATTTTATTGAAAACAGAAAGAAACCACCAGGCGCTTTCTCAGGTCGCACCCTTTACTTCTAATTATCCCATTCCGGAAGAAGGTGTGATGTATTATCTTTGTGAAAATGGTGCCTGTAAAGCTCCTGTTACAGATTTCTTAAAATTGAATCTATAAATAATGGAGGGGAGTACTGCGGTACTCCCTCAATATTCGTACTCAAATGCGGCATTTTTGGCATTCAGTTCGAGCAGAGTGTGGCCATTCTCTTCAAAACGGTAGTAAGCTTTGCAGGATGGATGCTCATAAATGGTACGACTCATAGATCCGCAGACAGGCGCCTGAAGGGGGTGTCCATGTGTGCCAAGCCGTTTCGCTGTCAGAGTACGGTTTCCTTGACGTACAATCACTTCTTCGTTTTCAATTCTGACTGCTTTGGCACCAAGGTAGGTTGCAAATCGGTATTCTTTTCCGTCCAGCAGAATGATCCCAATAATGCCGGTAATATGAGCACCTCCAAAGGGAACATCTGCCACAGACAGCATCAGGGATCCTTCCGGAAAAAAGCACTGCGTCCAGGCATATTCCCTGGGAAATGAACTGCCCCGGTCACCTTCTAAATAACCAACAGAATTTGCAAAAGGGTAGCATATGCCGTTGATAATCAGTTCCCCATCCACAGTATGCTTCATGCTGAAAACACTGTGTCTGCACTGAAGAAATGGGATATACCGAAAAGGACCCATGATGTCGTATTTGATTGGCGTGAATGACCCAAACCGGAGGTCGCCGGATGCCTGCAGTTCAGGCGTTTGAATATCCAGGGTGATTCCTCTATTTCCGAAGCGATTCTTGCCGATGCAAATTTCAGAACGATTCTTGTTGAGATCAGAGTCGGGGAAGGAAATTTGAAACGCATTGCTATCGGTGATGATCTGGACGTTACAGAATGCACTGTCTGATGTTTTGTGAATAGACGGGATGATGGCTAAGGTTTGCGTATCAGACTGGCAGCGGTAATACCAGCCGCAGAAATATTTTTTCATAGGCATCCTCCAAGATATTAAGTATATCATGTCCAACTTGGAGGTTCTTTTATTCTGTTACAAAGCAGTCACATATAAATCGAAATGATATCGGTGTATATTTCCATCCAGATAATGCCAGAATAAGAATAGATAACGGAAAGGAGTGGTGTGCTTTGTTCAAGCACGAAAAACAGTTATTTCATCCGGTGGCGGTGGAACGGCCTAACCCTCAGTATGCTGCTTTGCTGCAGGAACAGCTTGGCGGCGGGAATGGTGAACTGAAGGCTGCCATGCAGTATATGTCCCAGAGTTTCCGCATTAAGGACCCAAAAATCAAGGACTTGTTTCTGGATATCGCAGCAGAAGAACTGGGACACATGGAGATGGTGGCCCAGACCATCAATCTTCTGAACGGCCATGATGTAGATGCCGCACAAGTTCCCAGCGGCGAGATCCAAAGTCATGTGCTTTTGGGGCTGAATCCCGGCCTTATTAATGCGTCCGGCTATTCCTGGACGGGTGACTATGTGACAGTGACAGGTGATCTGTGTGCGGATCTTTTGAGCAATATCGCATCGGAGCAGCGGGCGAAGGTGGTCTATGAGTATCTCTACCGCCAGATTAACGACAAG
>JAZOUU010000147.1:0-10205 GCA_045658365.1 Faecousia sp.
GGTGGACTACGATTACATCACGGCTCTGGAATACGGCCTGCCCCCCACGGGCGGTCTGGGCTTCGGCATCGACCGGCTGTGCATGCTGCTGACCGATTCCCCCTCCATCCGGGACGTCCTGCTGTTCCCCACAATGAAGCCGGTGGATTAATATAAAAAACAGCGCCGCAGTTACACAAATGTGTAACTGCGGCGTTTTTCTTTATGCTTCCAATCCGTAAAGTCGGATGGCGTTGTTATAGAAGATGTCCTCCACATCCTGCCGGGTGGCATCCAGCATCAGGCAGGCTTGATAGAAGGCAAACAGAGATTCTGTGCAGGTGCTTGCCACCGGGAAAATCACTTCCTCGGGCAGCAGATGCCGGTACAGCCAGGTAAAGCCGTCGGCGCAATTTACCGAACGGGCCTTGGCTCTGTCGATGCAGTAATCACTGCCCCACAAAACCTTGTCGCTTCCTGCCTGGCGAATGACCTCGAACATGGTCGCCGGGTCGCAAATTGCCGCCAAATCATAGTAGATATTGGGAATTCCCTTCAGTTCCCGGACTTTCTCAATAGCTGTCCAGGAGGCGAAACCCCGGGCGCAATGGGCCAAAATCAGCACCGCGTTGGGATATTTGGCAGTCATGGCTTTTATGTAGGCCATGTTCTCCGGGTCTGCCAAAGAAGCATCCTTTACCATATGCAGGGTAATGGTCATATGGTGGCGGTTTGCTACTATCCAGGCGCTTTCGGGCAAATATTCCTGAATACTTGCCTCAAAAGTAGGCCCTTTGCAATCTGCCGTCAAATGGTAGCACTTAAAGCCCCGAATCTGCGGACTTACCAGCATAGCCTCAATCTGATCCTCCGTATCCCCGGGCATTACATAAACCGCCCCGACACACTCCGGCGCATCCTTCAGCTGGTCCACCATCCAACGGTTGATGGGATCTCTCAATTCCCTCTGCTCCCCAAGCCGGACAGTAGGTGTGGGCAGCAGCAGTCCCCGGACCTTTCTATCTCCAAAAAGAACCTTCTGCTCCTGCAAAAACCGTTTCGCATCCGCCGTGCCGTAGTCAGTAAACAGATTGGAGCCCTCCGGCACGTGCCACAGATCATGCAGATGGGCATGGGCATCAAAGATCTTGTCGGGAATAAAGCTCTGCAGCTTCTCCAGAATCTGCCGATCCTTTTTTGACAGCAAATAGTAATTCATGGGATCAACTTCCTTTTATTTAATCAAACGGGCAAAATCACCCTCGCAAATATCGGTCTGCAAGGCCTTTTCCAAATCTCCCCGTTTCAAAATTTCCGCAATTTCTCCAAACACCTTGTCGCAGGCTACGGTAAATTTATCGACCACCTCATCGGTGTGAGCCAGAGTGGGATAGAAGCCATTGGATGCCAGGAAGCCCTCGTTCAGCATCAGCCGGGTAAACAGGGTCTTTAGCTCCATGGTATGCTCGGTAAACTCCACATGAGCCAACGTCGGATAGCTGCCGCCGGCGTGGAGGGGGAGGTTATGCTTCTTGCCCAGCCGGTCCCACATGTTGGTAACATCCGTGCCGATCCGCCACACATGCTCCCAAACCTTTGTGCGCTCCATCTCCGCCAGGGTGGCCAATGCGGCCGCAGGGCCTACGCTCTCCGTCCAGTAGGTAGAGCTGATAAAGGCCCGGGTGGTGCCTTCCATGGCTTCCTTGGTACCAATGACGGCAGAAATGGGATGGCCATTGCCCAAAGCCTTGCCGAAAATGGCCATATCCGGGGTGATGCCCAGCTTCTGATGATAACCGCCGTAGCAGTTGCGCCAACCAATGGTAATTTCATCCAGAATCAACAGCGCGCCTACCCGCTTGGTCTCTGCACGGATATGCTCCAAAAAGCCCGGCTCCGGGTCGTTACCCCGGGCGGTTTCCATCATCACACAGGCCAGACGGTCGCCGTATTTGGCGATAACTTCGTCAAATTCCGCCTTGTTTCCATAGTTAAAGGCTACGGTAGTGCCCCGGAGGGATTCCGGCACGCCGTCGGGACACATGCCCTGCAGCACCTTGCCCCGCTGGTCCGGGGATTCTCCCAAATTGACAGCAATGTAGAAATCCGTCCAGCCGTGATAGCCGCAGATGGCAACCACATCCCGGCCGGTGGTGGCTCTGGCAATTCTGGCTGCCACGGAAGCAATTTCACCGCCGCCACGGGCAAAACGAACCTGCTGCGCCCAGGGATGAATCTGGCACAGCCGCTCTGCCAGCTCCAGTTCCTCAATGGGATTCTGGCTGCACATGGAGCCATTCTGTACCCGTTCCACCACAGCCTTGGTGACCACATCATTGGCAAAGCCCAGCAAGCAGGCGCCAATGCCGTTGGTGGTCATATCGTAATAATGCTTGTTATCCAGATCCCAAACCTCACAGCCCTTCGCCTTGCTGTGGTAGCAGGGCCAATAGCCGGTGGCGTACTGCTCAGGCCGCTTGCTGAGCAATTGCGATACGCCGGGGATCCTTTCTTTTGCATCTAAGTATCGATTCAGTGTTTTATCCATAGGAAATGCCTCCTCATAATATGATCCGGTACAACCGTCACCCGTATCATATCAATGGGAGATGTTCCCTGCAATAGGTTGCTTGGCCGTTTTTCCTTATGTTATGTCTTATTTTCAATAGTCAAGAACTGCTCCCGGTACTCTCCGGGAGTCATCCCGTGCATTTCTTTAAAAAACACCGTAAAATTGGAGGGGGTGCTATACCCCAACTCCTCTGAAATCCTGGCAATGGTTTCCTTGCTGTTTCGCAGCAAGTCGCAGGCCAGAGCAAAGCGGATCTGAGACCGCTTTTGCCGAAAGCTCATGCCGTACTGCTTTTGGATAATGCGATCCAGCTGCCGCCGGGAAAGATTTAATTCCCGGGCTAAAACCTCTTCCCCCGCCGCCAAGGCAAACCGGTTGTTCAAAAACTGGTCGATATACAAGCTCCGGGTGTCTTCCTGCCCCTGAAAATTAGCGATTTTCTCCTGTATTCCCATGGCCCGGGCCATCTTTACCGCCAAAAGTCCCAGCAGAGATTCCATGGCGGCCCGGGAAAATGTGCCGCCCCTCATCCGTTCCTTACGAATTTCCTCTGCCAGCGGCAGCATCTGCTCCGCGCTCCCAACCCAGACAGTTTCCTCCCCGGTATGGGACTGGAGCCACCGCCCCAGAGCGGTGGCCGGCAGCAAATATTCCAAATTGATACACAATCGCTGCACCGGCTTTCCACTGGGCTTGGGGCTGTGAATCACATTGGGACTAATAAGACAAAACTGCCCAGGTTTTAAAGAAAATTGCTGATTTTCTGCAGTAAAGCGGTATTCTCCCGCCTCAATAATATGCAATTCAAAAAAACTGTGGCTGTGATCCAGATATGTGAGCTTGTCGCCCTCCGGGCCATCGGTATCGATGGATGAAAAGAACCGTATCTGCACGCCTAAGGTTTCAATCACATAAGATTCCACAACCCCACACCTCCGTCAAATCACTGCTGATGCTTCTTTAATCTACCTCGGACAGTTCTACCTTCATCTCTTTCTTGGGAATTAAAAATCTTCTGGTGGCGAACAGGCCCGCAATGCACAGTACGCAGGCCACATTGCCCAGAGGATTGTCGTGGCTCAGAATTACCTGCCGGGAGATGGCCACGATCAGCACCTCCAATGTGTTAGCCGGAGTCATATCCACCAACATGCGCACAAACTCCAGGCCCACCACGATAGTCAAAATATTTTGCAGAAAATGATTCATAGAGGAAAAATAATCCGCCTGGGTGATCATCCGGTAGATTTCCAACCCCAGCATTCCCACCAGCACGATCAAAGTCAATCCGGCGATGATCCATTCCAGAATATGTAAAATCCTGTGGATAAAGGTTTCCGATTTTTTAGGCATTGACGGTTTCCTCCTTTGTGTTACGTGGTGAGCCTATCGTTGTTTTTCGGCTTTTTTTGCTGCAGCTGCCAAATTTTCATCACCAGCTTGTGGGGCAGGCATTTTACCAGCAGCACCTGGCCCTTGATGGGCAGGCCGTGGACGGAATAGTCCTTTTTGCTGCGGTACAGATCCTTTAATCCTGTGGCTACCACATCTTTTGCTTCATATAAATGATTAAAATACTGCACCCGATTATGTTCGTTGGTCTGGCAGGCATGGTTGAAAAACTCCGTCTTCACCCACCCGGGATTCATAGCCATACAGCGAATCCCCGCAGGCTTCAGCTCTGCGTTGACCGCCCGGCTGTAGCTAAGCACAAAGGCCTTGGTTGCGCCGTAGGTAGTGATATAGGGCACGGGTTGAAAGGCAGAAAGGCTGTCCAGCTGCAAAATATGGCTGCCCTTTGTCATATAAGGCAAAACCAGCCGGGTCATCCGCACCAATGCCTTGCAGTTTAGATCCAGCATCCGGCAGTCGTCTTCCACAGAGATCCGCTGAAAATCGCCGAACTTTCCAAAACCGGCTGCATTGACCAAAAGCTTAACATTGGGCGATTCCTGCTTCAACAGCTCCCCCAGGACTTCAAAACTGTGGCTGTCGCACAGATCCAGACCGATGGGACGGACGGGAACGGAAATCTCCTCCTTTAGGGACTCCAGAGCCTGTACCCGCCGGGCAATGACCCAGATTTCCTCCACTTCCACATACGTTCCCAACTGCCGCACAAATTCACGGCCCATGCCGGAGCTGGCGCCGGTAACAATGGCAATGTTCATAAGGTATCCTCCCTGACGGCGCGAAGCAGCGCCTCTTTTTCATTGGGCAGCTTTTCTTCCAGCACCCATTCCAATAATTGCTCCAGTTTTTCACCGATCTGCCTGCCGGAAAGTCCCAGCGCCATCAAATCATGGCCGCTTACCGCCAAATCCTTGATGTGAAGGCAGGCATCCTCCTGCAGCAGTTGGTTCAGCATATCGCGAATTTTAGAGAAATCCGCGCTTTCTCCCGCAACACCCTTGCTGCAAAAGTCTCCTTCCTGCAGCGCCAGCAACAGCATCAGGTTTTCCTCTCCGTATTTGCTCAGGGCTCTGCGCAGACACTTTCGCTCCGGTACCAGATTCAGCATGTGATGGGAGATCAAAAACACCACCTGCTGGCGCAATGCCGTGGGGGCTTTCAGCCGAAGCAGGGCTTCATTTGCCAGTTTGGCGCTGATTTCCGCGTGACCGTAAAAATGTCCCCGGCCGTTTTCATCCAGAGAAAAGGCCGCAACCTTGCCTGCATCGTGCAGCAGCGCAGCCCAACGGAGGGGAAGAACCCCCGGCACCGCCTCTGTTACATAGGCAGTATGGGTAAATACATCATAGGCATGGTGGGGGCTGTGCTGCAAGAAGCCCACCGTAGGAGCTAATTCCGCCAGCACCTGGATAAGAATGGGTGCAAAATCCAACAGATTTTGGGCGGTGACCAGAGGGAGTAGTTTACATAACTCTTCAAAGATACGCTCCGCCGCCAATTTCTCCATGGATGGCGCCAAATCCTTCATAGCGGCCATGGTCTTTGCCTCCGGGGTCAGGCCAAAACGCACAGCAAAACGGACACCTCTCAAAATCCGCAGGGCATCTTCCTCAAACCGGGTATAAGGGTCACCCACAGCCCGGAGAATCCCCTGTTTTAAATCTTCCTGTCCGCCAAAGGGGTCAGCAAAGCCCCTTGTGGGAGAGTAAGCCATGGCGTTGACGGTAAAATCCCGTCGGGCAAGGTCGCCCTCAACGCTGTCCACAAATTCCACCCAGTCCGGGTGGCGGCTGTCTTCATAACCGCCCTCAGAGCGAAAGGTGGTGATTTCCACCACATTTCCGTCCGTCACCACACCCACAGTGCCATGTTTTTCCCCGGCCAGTACCAAAGTGCAATGGGCAAACAAACCCTTTATGGCATCCGGGGTCGCGTTGGTGCAGAGGTCATAATCTTCAGGTGTCCGCCCCAGGCAGGCATCCCGGACGCAGCCGCCCACTGCATAGCAGGCATAGCCGTGGGATTCCAGAGTGTCAATACACCGACGGACGTATTCCGGTAAAAACATACCCTTACTCCCGGTTCCGATACTGCCGGGGCAGCGGAGTCAAATTGCACAGGTCGGAGAACATCCACACCGCCACAGAAAGGTAGAAAATAAAGCTGTCGCAGCAGGGCAGGCTCACCAGGGCGCAGTAACCGGCGGCAAGATGGAACAGGGTGTGCAGTTTCCGGTTGCCCTCTTCCTCGGAAAATGCCGCGCTGTAATAACAGGCGATAGTAGCACCAATATTGGCAAGCAGCGGGAAGATGTAGTCCTGCACCTGGGGGTCAGAGCTCCAAATCTGGTAGCAGCATACGAGCCGGACGATCAAGAATGCGCAAATCAAAACCGTAAACAGCAAAGAAGGGCGAACACCTTTCCACCGGCAATAGCCTAAAAAGGCCAAAGACACGGCGCTGAACAGCCCCAAAATTCCGCAAACCAGCGTGAGGGTGCTCTCGGAAGCCCCAAGGGTTTGGATCGCTGTCACCCCAATGCCGACAGCAGCCGCAAAGCAGCAGACAGCAGGCCCGACAGACCGGGGAAAATTGAAACGGTATTTATTTGCCTGCTGCAAAGGGAGTGTTTCCAAAACCAAAAGCACTCCCGTTCCCAGGGTCACCACCCACAGCAAAATCTCGGCAAAATGGAAGCTGACCAGCAGTCCCCGGTCGTCCACGCCCGTGGTATATAAGATCCAGCGCAGCAGCGCGCCCAGCAAACCGCCTGCCAAAACCAGCAGGGGCAGTCCATAGGCTTTCAACATCTGTTTCATAATATCCTCCCTTATTTAAGAAGCAAAATCAGATACATCACGCCGCTCAAAACCGGCTGATGCAGCAGGTATATCCACAAAGAATGAGCCCCGCAGCCCCGCAAAAATCTCAGGATGGGGTTGGTTTCCCGGACATTGGGCAGCAAAGACTCCCCGGATGCATACACTGTCTTTCCCAATGCCGCGCCCAGCAGGAAAAAACCGAAATTAGGAAGCAACGGAAAATAGTCTGAGGACTGAAATCCCTGCATTCTTACCCCCAGAGGAATCAGCCAGGGGAAATCCACCGCCGGCCCATTCATGAGCCACAACCCCACGCCGCTCAGCGCCAGACCCAACAGTCCTAAGGCCCAGGCCGGCAGTTTTCTTACGGTTTGCCACAGCAGCATGCACACGCCCAGACAGTGAAGTACGCCGAAATAAATCACAAGGCTCACATCCGCCAGCTTCAGAACATACATTCCGGCAGTGGCGGCAGTGCAGAGCATGCCGCAGGCGAACACAATAAGTCCCCGTTTGATATGATGACGGCCAAGGGTGACGCAAATGCCGGAAATCAGCAAAAACAGCACGCCGCCCCACTGCTGCACAAAGGTAAAGGCCGGGGAATATTCCCAGCTTACCAGCCGATACAGATACACCAAATCATAGACCAAATGCACCGCGACCATACCCAGGACACATAGCCCCCGGAGGGCATCCAGTTCCCAAATGCGTTTTTTCATGGGATTTTCCATTCCCTTTCCTCTAATTGCCTTTTATTATATCAGCCCAGGCAAATAATTTCTACCCCTTTGGCAAAAAACTGGTATATTTCCATTTTAGACTTGTTTCCCACAGGGAAATGCGATATAATATGTTATTATTTGGGTTTTGGGAGGAACGGAAATGTTCTTTGGCAATCTAAATATTCTGTCTGCGGTGCTGGCCGGGACATCCTCCGACACAATCGATGTTTTTCTTTTTGTTGGAAAAATAATTCTCCTTTTGGCAGGAGGCGTGCTTTGTTTAGCTCTGCTGGGATTTCTGCTGCTGTGGTTTTTATGCCGCATTGTGGATTTGAACAAGCCCCAGGAGCATGACAGCAAATTCTACCGGTTTGTGCTGAAGCTGGTAGTCCCTGTGATTATGACCCTATTGCAGATGCGTGTCCATACCTCCGGTTTGGAGAAAACACCCAAGGACGGCCGATTTCTTTTGGTGTGCAACCACATCAACGACTTAGACCCCGTAACCCTTTTGCGGTATTTTTCCGGAAGTCAGCTCGCCTTCATCACCAAGCGGGAAAATATGAGTATGTTCCTGGTGGGAAAGCTGATGCATAAAATCCTGTGCCAGCCCATCAATCGGGAAAATGACCGGGAGGCTTTGAAAACCATTCTCAATTGCATCCGGCTGATTAAGGAGGACGAGGTGTCCATCGCCGTATTCCCCGAGGGCTATACCAGCCTGGACGGAAAGCTCCATAAATTCCGCCACGGCGTTTTCAAGATCGCCACCAAAACCAAGGTTCCCATTGTGGTGTGCACTCTGCAGAACACCAACAAGGTCTTCCGCAATGCCAAGCACCTCAAGTCAACGGATGTGCAGCTGCACCTGGTGGAGGTCATTGCCCCGGAATTTTATGAGAATATGACCGCCTTCGAGCTGGGCGAGTACGTCCATAGCCTGATGGCAAAGGATCTGGGCCCGGAGCTGGTGCTGCAATACGAAGAAAAGGCTTGATTATACATGGAATTATTTGTATAATAAGCAATTAGAAAACACAATCCGTTTTGGAGGATAAAACAATGAAAAACAGCGAAAAAACACTAGATATGATCGTGAACCTCTGCAAGAGCCGGGGCTATGTGTATCCCGGTTCTGAAATCTACGGCGGTCTGGCCAATTCCTGGGACTACGGCCCCCTGGGCGTGGAGTTCAAGAACAATGTGAAAAAGGCCTGGCTGAAGAAATTCGTGCAGGAATCCGACTACAACGTAGGTCTGGATGCCGCCATCATTATGAACCCCACCACCTGGGTCACCACCGGCCACGTGGGTTCTTTCTCCGACCCTCTGGTGGACTGCAAGGGCTGCGGCTCCCGTCAGCGGGCTGACCAGCTGATTGCCGCCTCCGAAAGCGGCAAGGAAGTCAACGTGGATGCCATGAACACCGACCAGATGAACGATTTCATCGCCGACCATGAGGATGTGGTCTGCCCCAACTGCGGCAAGCATCACTTCACCTCCATCCGGAACTTCAATCTGATGTTCCAGACGAAGATCGGCGTGACCGAGGACTCTTCCTCCGTCGCCTATCTGCGGCCCGAGACCGCTCAGGGTATTTTCGTCAACTTCGCAAACATTCAGCGCACCACCCGGAAAAAGCTGCCCTTTGGCGTCTGCCAGGTGGGTAAAGCCTTCCGCAACGAGATTACCCCCGGCAACTTCACCTTCCGTACCCGGGAATTTGAGCAGATGGAGTGCGAATTCTTCTGCCAGCCCGGCACCGACCTGGAGTGGTTTGCCTACTGGAAAGATTTCTGCAAAAACTGGCTGATCTCCCTGGGCATCAAGGAAGACTCCCTGCGCCTGCGCGACCACGATCCTGCAGAGCTGGCCTTCTACTCCCGGGCCACTACGGATATCGAGTATCAGTTCCCCTTCGGCTCCGGCTGGGGCGAACTGTGGGGCATTGCTGACCGGACGGACTATGACCTGGGCCGCCACCAAGAAGCCTCCGGCAAGACTCTGGAATACTACGACCAGGAGCGCAACGAGCATTATATCCCCTACGTCATCGAGCCCAGCTTAGGCTGCGACCGTGTGGCGCTGGCATTCCTGTGCGAAGCCTATGACGAAGAAGTGGTTGGCCAGGATAAAAACGGCAAGGACGATGTCCGGACTGTGCTGCGGCTGCATCCGTATCTGGCGCCCTTCAAGGCTGCGGTTCTGCCCCTATCCAAGAAGCTGTCCCCCAAGGCAGAGGAAATCTACCGGGAGCTGAAAAAGGACTTTATGGTGGACTTTGACGATGCCGGCTCCATCGGCAAGCGTTACCGCCGGGAAGACGAAATCGGCACGCCCCTGTGCATCACTGTGGACTTCCAGACCGTGGGCGACGAGAACACCCCTGCCGACAACTGCGTCACCGTCCGTGACCGGGATACCATGGAGCAGGTTCGTATCCCCATTGCCGAGCTGAAGAATTACATCCGCGAAAAGTGCGCATTCTAATTGCAATAATTTCTCCCCCGAAGGCATCCTTCGGGGGAGTTTTCGTCGATGGATGTCGAGAGAAAAGCCCTTGACAAAGCGGTACCGCTGTGATATAATACCCAAGCACTTAAGGTGCGCATAAACATCGCGGGATAGAGCAGTTGGAAGCTCGTCGGGCTCATAACCCGGAGGTCGGAGGTTCGAGTCCTCCTCCCGCAACCA
>JAZOUU010000148.1:0-1058 GCA_045658365.1 Faecousia sp.
CCACCGTTTTGCCAGTGCCACCGCCGTATCCCGGCAGCCCAATACATGGGCAACCCGGTTGGGATTCAGAAGACACACTACCACCTGCTCCAGTCCCTCCCCGGGGAGCTGCTTGTAAGATTTTCCGGTGCTGTACAGCCCATGGCTGCGGATATACTCCCCCACTCCCGATGGCAAATAAGAATCTCCGCAGTTAAAAATCAAAAGTCTGCGAATTTCTGTGGAAGAAAGTGGCAAAACATCATTTTGCACCAGTTCTACACGGGCGCCACGCTCTTCCATCTCCTGCTTTTTTGTTTCGATGGCGGCAATTTCACCCTTATCGCCCCGGTAGAGCACACCAAGGGAAGCATTCTCAAGAATGATCTCCGGATGCATCCACTTGTCAAAGCACAGGAACATATCCGTACCCATCAGCAAAACAAGCTCAGCATCTGGGTATTGTTCCCGCAGAGCAAGCACCGTCAGATATGTGTAGCTTTTCCCCTCTCTTTGAAGCTCGACATCCGAAACCTCAAGTTTTGGGATCTTCTCCACCGCCATACGCAGCATTTCGAGCCGCTGCTGGGGGCTGGCAGAGTCCTGGGGCAGCTGTTTGTGGGGCGCAATTCGGTCTGGAATCAGCAGCAGCCGATCTAAGCTTAGCCGTTTCACTGCCTCCGCTGCCGCCGAGATATGACCAATATGGGGTGGATTAAAGGTTCCGCCGTAGATACCGATTCGTTCCATCTTCACGCCCCACTCCTAAATAACAATTTATTCGGACTCCCGAAGCTTCCGTTCCCGGCTCTTTTCAATGGATTTCTCCAAAGCCTGCTGACGGAAATATTCATTGCGCTGCTCTCTCTGGGCCTTTGCTGCCTGCCGGCGGGCCCGGATTCCCTTACGCACCGGATCTTTTTTGCTGACCGGTGTGGCCTTACGCTTGGCGCGACCGGTTTGATTGCGCTCTTCCTGGCACTTTTCGCTGAACCGGTAGATGACAAACTTGGTGCCGATCACGGCAACGCCCTCCGCGCCGGTGGCCTCACAAAGGGCATCGCTGACCTCTCTGGGGC
>JAZOUU010000149.1:0-7470 GCA_045658365.1 Faecousia sp.
GGTCCACCTGTTCCCATCCCGAACACAGAAGTTAAGCACATGTACGCCGACGATAGTTGCCGGGTGACTGGCCGTGAAAATAGGTAATGCCAACATATTGATAACTCCACTCGAAAGAGTGGAGTTCTTTTATGTCTGCAAGTGTGCACCAGTGGCAAAAGTTAAGCACAAGTTTGCGGATGCGTATGCCGGCATCAATGCATTTGGCGCTGGCGCAGACAGGTTCACAGCCGCTGTCAATGAGAAGATGGATCAGCTTCATATCGGAAGATATCGGGCGGAGCAACAGGAGAACGGCGTAAGAGAGACGAACGGGCCAAATAAAAACACCGCCCAGATGGACGGTGAGCGGTACAGCATTGTTGATCCGTTTACGGATAATAATGGCACGCAGTTTGACTCTGCGGTCTTATTGGATACACACTTTTTCGATGGGTTAAGTCCGAGAAACTGGGGGAGCAAACTCAGAGATTTTATCGAAATGCGTGCGGATAGTGACCCGTTCATTCTGCCTGTGCTAGACGAAAACGGTAATGTTCAGCAGCTGCAATTTGCAGATGCTATTGATCGAGTATCTAAAAATGGAGGTGCTGAGCACAAGGTACTTAATGAGCTTGCTAGTGGTAGCGACAATATCAGTAAATTGGCGGTGATACATATTGATGAAATTGTGGATGTATCGCAACAGGGAAACCCTTATTACACTTCAAACAATGAGCACGGTTGGCTTGATAGGAAGGGGTGGTTACACCGAACCGCTAATGTTATCAATGCACAAAATGGCAATATTTACAATCTTACGTTTGATATTGCAAAAGCAGACGATGGGCGCCATATTTTGTACGCGACAAAAGGAAAAATTAAAAGAGTTGGAAACGCTAACGTGAACTCTCTGAAAATCAGAGGCTCAAAGCTGAATTCCAACTCCGCAAATAATGTAGCACAAATAGATCCAACTGTCAAGCGGAAAGATATGGAGTATCAATACGCTGTGAGCCGTGGCGACCTGCAGACTGCAAAGCAGATGGTGGATGAAGCTGCGAAAGATCACGGATATACAGCTGGGGATGACTGGCGGATGTCGCACAGAGCACCAAACAGAAACAGCGGAGTCACAATCGACAAGGCTGATGAGGTATACGGCGGCGATGGCAGCATTCGGTCACCGTGGGCATATCGATATTACGGAGAGGGACGCCCATATGACGTTAAGGCGATTATGGCACTGAGCAAGGCTTGGAAAGATCCGGATGGGAGCCTAAAGGTATACCGGGCGGTTCCGACGGATGTTGAAGATGGCAGATTGCGTAACGGCGACTGGGTCAGCCCTACCCGCGAATATGCACAGGAGCATGGAGAACGATACTTTGAGGATGGATTCCGCATTCTTGAGCAGAATGTGCCGGTAAAGCACTTGTATGTTGACGGAAACAGCATCCATGAATATGGCTACGACAACGGACGGGATACTGAAGTATATAAGAACACCCGAAACAATGTGAAATTGGCGGAGGTGACTTATGACGATGCCGGACACTTGATTCCACTGTCGAAACGCTATGATGATACTGTTTCGGACGAAAGATATTCCGTAGATGAGGATATTGACACCGCGGATTTTGCCGCTGTGCAGGCTGCCATGAATGCCCAGAGCAAAGAGTGGAACGAGATGTATCTTCGGAATCAGCTGGGAGACGAGGGGTACAAAAAGTATCAGGTGTGGGAAAAGGAACAGCAGACCCAGAAGAAGCAGGAAAGCAAGGAACGGGCGAAACAGAGAAATGCTGAAAAGCAAGCTGCCCGGAAGTCTGTGACAAAGCCTGTGGCGGAGAGCAAGCCGATCGAGGCGAAGAAGGAACTGCGCGGGCATAAGTACTCCAACTGAAAGGTTGGGGATTTTTTTATGCCTGCAGGAGACTATATTCATTTACTTACACCCTTTGACGCGGTTCGACATAATCTGTATCGGAAGGGGGGTGAGTAAATGTGTTGCAATAGAGATAATTGTGCTTGTGTAGCATTGATTGTGGCGATTTTGGCTGGCGTTGCTGTGGGTATCCTGTATGCCTTGGGCCTTGTGCCAACTACCGTTACCTTTTGGGCGTATTTGGCGCTGGGTGCGTTGAGTGTTCTTTTGACTCCGATTTATGCCGGAGAGGAAGGAAATTGCCGGTGCGCTTGCAGATACCGTCATTGGCTGCTTGGCGCAGCAGTTGGCACGATTCTTACGGCAGCGGTGAGCTTGCTGGTGACAGGGATTGCCGGTGTGGTCGTTGCTTCTATTTTGGTAGGCGTCGCCACGTTGTTTGCCGCATTTCTGTTGGGCATTACCGTTTGCTTGACGAATTGTCTGTGTGAAAACTAACAAATGATACAAATGGCCCTCGGAATGCCGGGGGCCATTATTTTTATATGTCTTATGGGTTGCGTATTATTCACTGGTCTGGTATACTATTAACAAGGAAATATATCAAGAATCACCTTATTTTGGATGTGAAGAAATTGAAAGAAGCCATTGAAACGATTCCTGTAACCGATGCCTTTCGCGCAGGAGATGAATGCCCCTTTTGCCATCTGGAACGGATGGCGGAGCAGAGAACCATCCGTTACGTTTTGGGACCAGGCGCCAGCTATATGGAGCCGGATGTCCGCGGCGCGACAGATCGGGCGGGATTTTGCCCAGGTCACTATAAAAAGCTCTATGATTATGGCAATGCTTTAGGCAATGCCCTGATAATGCAGACCTACTATGCAGGACTCTTGGAAGAGTGGGAGCAGGAAATGCAGAACTTTGCGCCTCCGGCCAAGCGTTCTATTTTCCGTAAAAAGAAATCAGGTCGTGACAATAAATTGTTGGATTGGGCGAAGCAGCGGCAGAGTACCTGTTTTCTGTGCCAACGGATGGAATACAATATGGACCGCTATTTTGCCACCTTTTTTGTGATGATCCGGGATCCCGAGTTTCGGGAGCTGGTGGAGAGCGGAAGAGGCTTTTGTATGCGCCATTTCACACAATTGCTGGATCGGGCGGAGAAGTCGCTGCCAAACAGCCAACATCGCTGGTTTTATGAAACATTGATCCCCCAGATGGGTGAGAACCTGGTCCGGGTGAAAGAAGATATTGACTGGTTTGTGGGAATGTTTGATTACCGAAACGCCGGAAGGGACTGGAAAAATTCCAGGGATGCGGTGTCCCGGGGAATGCAGAAACTTGGAGGTTTGTATCCGGCGGATAAGCCTTATCAATCTGAACCAAAATGAGGAAACAGATATTAGGAGGAATTAATATGGAATTTTATGCAGAAACAACGGTGGCGAGAAGGATCGTGGAAAACCCTGCCCCAGTAAAACGGTTTTTTCTTTTTTTATTATTCACAACACTGATGTTGGGGCTACTGGTGCATATGCTGTTTTGGATTGCCTCAGTTATTGTACTGTTTATGTTTCTGTGGTGCAGAAGCAATTTGGAAGTGGAATTTGACTATACTCTGGTGAACATGGAGTTGGATATAGACAAAGTGGTCCGGGGTAAGAAACGCAGACATCTGATGACGTTGGAACTGAAGGATATATTGATCGCAGCGCCGAAGGAATCGGACGCGCTAGATAATTATTATCACCTGCCGCTGGTGGATTTGTCTTCTACCAATCCCAATCGTTCCTGTTACATCATTGTTTGCATTTATAATGGAGAAAAGCGCCGTTTGCAGATGGAGCTTACCCAGGAAATGCTTCGGGCCATGAGATTGCAGATCGGAAGCAAGGTAGTCATGCAATAAAATAGAAATATCACCCACTGTGAGAGCTGTCACAGTGGGTGCTTTGTTTATGACAGGTAGTTCAAAATTTCTCCTGCGTTTCCCAACACAATATGGGGTTTATCCTTGCTTTCCTCCAGTATTTCCGGAGTGGTTTCGCCGGACATGACCAGAATGCCTGTAATTCCTGCGTTTAGGCCGGATTTTACATCCGTATAGATCCGGTCACCGATAACGCAGGTCTCCTCTTTGGTGAATCCCAGCTGATCCATAGCCAGAATTGGCATCAGTGGCGCAGGCTTTCCGATGACTAGCGGCTGCCGTCCGGTGGCGTTGAAGATCATGGCGCAGACACTGCCGCAGTCTGGGACACTGCCAAATTCCGTGGGGCAGACCAAATCCGGATTTGTAGCAATATAGGAAATTTCCGGACGGGTCAGGAGCAGATAGCTGACATCATGAAGTTTTTGGAAGGTCAGCTCTGTGTCGAAGCCCATAATAATACATTCTACTTCATCAAGGTTTTCGGTAACAGAAAAACCCTCCGAACGCAGCTCCTTTTTCAGAGACTCCGTTCCGCAGACATAAAGCATTTTGCCTTCATGATGCTTGTGAAGGTAGTAAGCAGTAGCCTGTGAGGAAGTGATGAAATCCTCGCGTGTGGAGGAAATTCCCAGTTTTTGCAGCTTTTCAATATAATCCTCCACACTTTTAGAGGAATTATTGGTCATGAACAGATATGTTCCGCCGGAAGCTCGAATGGCGTTTAGGAGGGGAATGGTAAAATCAAACAGTTTGTTTCCCAGATACAATGTGCCGTCCATATCAAACAGAAACAGTTTCATTTTCGATATGACTTCTTTATTCATCAACAATACACCTCTCTTGGGTTGGTATTTGTACTACGCGCCTCTTTTGTACTGGGGCTTGGGGAAGGTTTTGACAGAAAAGACCGTACAGGTCGTCACAGCGCTGCTCCAAAGCTTGATAGGGGTCAGGCATTTCTTCGCCAATATGGGGGAAATTGCCGACGGTTCTGGCTGTCTTCAGGACAGACCTTCCGGATTCCCGGAAGCCCAAAACTCGGGTGTAGGGAGGAATGGGAAAGTCGAAAATTCCGAGAAACGCGCACATGACCATGCGATCCAGCCGGGAACGGGGATAGCGCTTGGTTTTTACAGTTGTTAGAATATCCTCCAGACCTGCGCAGCTTCGGCAGGCGTGCATCAGTCTGCGCCAGAGGCCCTCCGAACCGTAGGGGAGGGCTTCAAATTCCTGGTCTGTGAGAGTACGAAGACGGTAAAGTATCGCCTTTTCTCCGAGGGATGCATCGTGGATGGGAGCAGCTTCATAAAGAGACCACAATTCCTGGGGCACACATTCTTTCCAAATGCCGTTGCATTTTAGCTGCTCACGAACGGCGGTTGCGGAAGGATTCTCCTGCTGTGGGAGTGGGTCATGATAGCTGCCACCGCGGAAAATAGGCAAGGGCTTCATGGAGCTGTTTTGGGAAAGGATCGCCTTACAGTATTCCACCGCCAGAATATCATTGGGATTTTCCAAAATTGATCCGTCGCCACCTAACTGTTCCAATGCCTTTTGACGGGCAGCAGGGAAGGAAATGCCGGTGGTTAGGTGTTCCCGTAAAACAGCGGAAAAATCCGGGGATAGAAGGATTTGGGCAGTCTGCATCAATGCATCTAAATCCGCTGTTTCTGAACCGAAGCATAAGTAATCGCAGAAGCCGGACAGAATCCGCACACCTCCTGCAGCAAAACCCTCTGCAGAGGACAGCGCGTATGTCACCGGAAGCTCCAGAACCAAATCCGCGCCGCAAAGCAGAGCGGCTTGCGTCCGTAGGGATTTGTCAAAAATCGCAGGATGTCCGCGCTGTACGAAGTTTCCGCTCATGAGGCAGACGATTCTGCAATCTTCGCCAAATTGCCGGCGAAGCTTGTCGAACTGCTTTTTGTGGCCTGCGTGAAAGGGGTTGTACTCGCAGATGATGCCGATGACTTTCAAAAAAATCCCTCCTTTTCAGAAAAAATCCCGCTTTAGGGCTTGAGATATTTGGAAAAATATTATAGAATAAATGTAGCTATGGCTATCATACCACAAAGTGCATGAAAAGAGAATAATTTATTTTATACAGGAGGCAATTTTCAATGAATATTTTGATCATCAATGCCGGCAGCTCTTCCCTTAAGTACCAGCTGATGAATCCCGAGACCGGTGAGGTCAGCGCAAAGGGTCTTTGCGAGCGGATCGGCATCGACGGCCGTTTGAATCACAAGGTCGGCGAGAACAAGGTGGTTAAGGATATCCCCATGCCCACCCATTCCGAGGCTATTGCAGCCACTCTGGAGATCCTGCAGGATGCGGAGCACGGCGTTATTAAGAGCGTTGACGAAATCGATGCTGTGGGCCACCGTGTGCTGCATGGCGGCATGGAATTCTTTGATTCCTGCATCATCAACGACGAGGTCATCAAGGCCATCGAAAAGTGCATCCCCCTGGGCCCCCTGCATAATCCTGCCAACCTGATGGGCATCCGCGCCTGCCAGGCTGTTATGCCCAAGACTCCCCAGGTCGCTGTGTTCGACACCGCTTTCCACATGACTATGCCTCCCAAGGCTTACCGCTATGCCATCCCCACCGAGTACTATGAGAATGACTCCATCCGCCGCTATGGCTTCCACGGCACTTCTCACAAGTATGTTGCCAAGCGTACCGCTGAGCTGGTGGGCAAGAAGGAATTCAAGATGGTCAACTGCCATCTGGGCAACGGCTCTTCCATGTCTGCTGTGAAGGACGGCAAGTGCCAGGATACCACCATGGGCCTGACTCCTCTGGCCGGTGTTCCCATGGGTACCCGTTCCGGCGACATTGATGCCGCTGTTGTTCAGTTCATCTGCAACAAATACGGCATGAGCGTTGACGAGTGCCTGAACATGCTCAACAAGAAGTCCGGCATGCTGGCCATGTCCGGTGTTTCCTCCGACTTCCGTGATCTGGAAAATGGCGCTGCTGAGGGCAACGAGGCTTGCGCTCTGGCTCGTGAGAAGTTCTGCTACGAAGTTGCTAAGTATGTTGGCGCTTACGCTGCTGCTCTGAACGGCATCGATGTTCTGACCTTCACCGCAGGTGTTGGCGAGAACGACGGCGCTGTCCGCGCAAGAGTTTGTGACTACCTGGGCTTCCTGGGTGTTAAGATCGATCCCGAGCTGAACAAGAAGCGCGGTGCTGAGCTGATGATCTCTACCCCCGACTCCAAGGTTCAGGTTTGGGTTGTCCCCACCAACGAAGAACTGATGATCGCTCAGGATACTGCTGAGCTGGTAAACGCTGCTAAGTAAATTTTGCTTCGGCTCTCAAGTTCGGTTTTCCGTGGATCAGCGGATCTTTTTCCCCAGTTGTGCACTTCGAAATCTTGAAATACACAAAGTATTCCTGCGATTTCAAAGCTTCATCTGTGTAAAAATCTCCTGCTGTCCCCATGAAAACCGCCCATTCGAGCCTTCACTGTGTTCTTAATCAGGAGGAGGGCCCATCTGCGGCGGCCCCTTTGGTGAAAAGGGGGAATATCCCTTTCCTTTTTTATTCCCCTTTTTAACAAAAGGGCCGCCGCAGAGGCGGGGTCCTCCTGATTAAGAACACAGTGAAGGCTCGAATGGGCGGTTTTCATGGGGACAGCAGGAGATTTTTACACAGA
>JAZOUU010000150.1:0-16433 GCA_045658365.1 Faecousia sp.
GGCGGCAGTCGCCTCGCTCCCCGTGAAAATAGGTAATGCCAACATATTGATAACTCCACTCGAAAGAGTGGAGTTCTTTTATGCCAGCAAAGGGTCACAGGACACGGAAGGTGAAACACATGCTCGACAGCAATCCTTGCCGGGTGACTGTCCTGTTGCGGTGCCCGGCAGCGCCTTCGCCTGGCAAAGCAGGCTTGGCCCTTGCCGACCGCAGCCACTCGCTTGGCTCCTTTCTTCCGCCACAGGCGGCGTCGCCTCGCTCCCCGTGAAAATAGGTAATGCCAACATATTGATAACTCCACTCGAAAGAGTGGAGTTCTTTTATGTCTGCAAAGGGTCACAGGACACGGAAGTGAAACACATGTACGACAGCAATCCTTGCCGGGCGACTGTCCTGTTGCGGCATTCGCCATGGGGCGTAAGATTTATACGGTAACAGGCGGAGGAAGATTCCTCCGCCTGATCTTATTCCGTGGTCAAACTATCTATGTATTCTTCCAGGCACAGACCGGATGCATAAATTTCCGATGCAATGGTTGTGCCCACATATCGGTAGTGCCATGGTTCATAAATGATACCGGTAATGTCGCTCTTGCCGTTGGGATATCGGAGAATAAAGCCGTATTTCCAGCTGTTTTCCATGAGCCATTCTTGAACCGGACTGTTTTCTTGCGCATCATCCAGATCCCGGTAGCCGTTATCCACAAGATCCAGTGCCAGTCCTAGTTCGTGCTCACTGGTGCCGGGGATTGCTACCACAGTACCGGCCAGCTTTTCTGCATCCTCCTGAGAATGGCCCTCAGCGATTAGTCGGTTTATCTTGTTTTGATACAGCCATTGTTGGTCTCCGTGGGTTCGGTAGGCAGAGGAAACATAGGGTTCTAGACCAGCCTCCCGGCAGTCCTCCAGCATTTTCATTAGAGGTTCATAACAAACAGCATCGACATATTGCCAGTCATTGATGGCCTTGATTTCCGGAACATAGCCCTCAGGCATAAAATTCCACGGGTTTACCATCAAAAATTCCGTGCCATCAGAACTGAAAAAGTGGATTTTTCCGTCAATTTCGACCCGCCCGGTGGCCATGCTGCCGTCTTCCCGGAAGTAGTGGGAGATATCTTCTATCACGACCCATCCAGTTGACATAACATCCGGTTCTTCATAGTAGTAATGTTTTCCGTCCACTTCTACCCAGCCGATCTTGGGAGAAGCCGTGGTCTCAAAAGTGGCGGAAGAGGAAGCGGTGGGTAGGGAGGTTGTGGCACTGGAGGTGCTTTGTGTGCCGGATTCTTCCGCAGAGGAAGGTCGTCGACAGGAAGATAAGAACATTGTTCCAATTAATGCAGCAATGCAGACAAATAGGATTGACTTATAAGAGTTCTTCATTTGTAACCTCCTAACGTTTTTTTATATTTTATAATATAAATTAACAGAACGCAAGAAGGAAACCACGGAAAGCAAACTAGAACGTTTACATTTCGCCATACCAATGATACAATATAAAAAGATAGAGAGAAGGAGCGAGATCCCATGAAAAAAGGTGACTGGTTGTATCAGCAGTATTTGAATATCTTGCATGAAGAGCTGCGGCCTGCGATGGGCTGCACGGAGCCCATCGCCTTGGCTTTGGCAGGCGCAAAGGCCCGGGCATTGCTGGGATGCTTTCCGGATCGGGTGGAGCTGCGGGTCAGCGGCAATATTATCAAGAATGTAAAAAGTGTAATTGTGCCAAACACAGGCGGCCTGCATGGCATGGAGGCTGCGGTTTGCGTAGGCATTGTGGCCGGTGATCCGGAGAAGGAATTCCAGGTAATCAGCAACGTCAGCGATGATCAAAGACAGGAACTGGGGCGCTTTATGGAGACGGTTACTCTGCAGATCAGCCCATCGGATTCGGAGCTGACCTTTGATATTGATGTATCCTTGTTCCGGGAGGATCAGTGGGCGCGGCTGCGGATCGTGAATAACCATACCAATCTGGTATATATGGAGAAAAATGGGCAGGTCCTTTTGGATCTGCCGGTTTCCGAAGCATCGGAGGATCATTTAACCGATAAGAGCTGTTTGAATTTGGAATCTATCGTGGATTTTGTAGATGCGCTGGATGTGGATGATGTCCGGGCGTGTGTGGGAGAGCAGATCCGCTGCAATCTGGCAATCGCCAAAGAAGGCATCGCCGGAAACTGGGGCGCAAATATCGGCAGCGTTATTCTTTCGCGGCAGGGCGCACTTCTGTGCAAGAAGGCGGCGGCCTTTGCGGCGGCAGGCTCCGATGCCCGGATGAGCGGCTGCGAGATGCCGGTGGTGATTCTATCCGGCAGCGGCAATCAGGGAATAACCGCCAGTGTTCCGGTGGCAATATATGCAGAAGAGTTGGGTTCCTCCGAGGAAGATCTGCTTCGGGCGGTGACCTTGAGCGATTTGGTAACCGTCCATCAGAAAGCCGGAATTGGCCGACTTTCTGCTTATTGCGGCGCCATCAGCGCCGGCTGCGGCGCAGGCGCAGGAATTGCGTACCTGCAGGGAGGCAGGTTCCATGCGGTGGCTCATGTAGTGGTCAATGCGGTGGCCATCCTTTCCGGCACGATTTGTGACGGCGCCAAGCCCTCCTGCGCGGCAAAAATTGCTGCCGCTGTGGATGCAGGTATTTTAGGCTGCGATATGTATTGGGAGCACCAGCAATTTTATGGCGGTGACGGTATTGTTACCAAGGGCGCGGATAAAACCGTTAGCAACATCGGCCGCCTGGCCCGGGAGGGCATGCGCGAAACCGACCGGACAATTCTTAAAATCATGCTGGACGAGGAGTAACAGGCCAAATTTGAGATACCGCAGAAAGTAATGATACATAGGTATGGTTTTTCCTGTTTTTGGATATACTAGGACGGAAACCCTAGATACGGAGGAGAAATCATGAAAAAGTTTGTATTCGCGTTGCTTTCTGTTGCAGTTGCGGTATCTGTGCTTAGTGGATGCAGGGCCAATGTCCCCCAGGACACCAGTGGAAATATTGTCCCGACTACCACCACACAGCCTGTACAGACAACCCCTACGACGACCACTGCCGGGAATGAAACCCAAAATCAGAGCGTAGAAATTCTGCAGAACATCTGGAATCAGTATGCTGATGAGGAGCGGTTTGCCTGCTACGGCGGCGAAATTGAGAACTCTACCAGCGATGCCCCCGGCAGTTTGGATGTAAAAAACGCAGAAGAAATGATCAACCGGTATTTACTGCCGGAGCAGCAGCTGGCTTTTGTGGAAGAGGGCGCATCCCTGGTTCACATGATGAACAGCAACATTTTCACCGGCGTTGCGGTGAAACTGGCCCCGTCCGCAAATATGACCGGGCTGTATGAGGCCTGGCGGGATACGATCCAAAAAAACCGGTGGATTTGCGGTCAACCGGATCGGCTTTTGATGGCAGATGTGGATGGAAGTCATCTTTTGATGGTGTTTGGCAGTACGGAAGCGGTCCAGACTTTTTCCGACAAACTGGGCGCGGCCTACCCCGAGGCCCGGGTGTTGTACGTGGAAGCAATTGTAAGCTGATGGCAAGGGCGGCGGATTTCCGCCGCCTTTTGGCATACGTATGGGAAAGGAGTCTGCATGCTTTTTTCGGGAATCCCTTTTTTGTTTTATTTTTTACCCTTAGTGGTACTCGGATATTTTCTTTTGCCCAGGGGGGCAAAAAATGGCTTTCTGCTTCTGGTAAGCTTGGTTTTTTATGCCTGGGGCGAACCCCGGTATGTGGCGCTTATGGTGGCAGCCATTGCGCTGTTTTATTTCTTCGGTCTGGCGATTGAAAAATGCAAATCGCCCATTGTCCGAAAACTGTGGCTGTTTGGGGCAATTTTTACGGGCGTAGCTATGCTGTCGGTGTTCAAATATGCGGATTTTGCGCTGGAAAATTGGAATCGGCTGACGGGTATGGACTTGGGACTGTGGCGATTGGCGCTGCCCATCGGCATCAGCTTTTATACCTTTCAGTGCATGAGCTATGCGGTGGATGTATATCGAGGCGATACCAAAGCCCAGCGGAACATTGTCAATTTTGGCGCGTATGTGGCGCTGTTTCCCCAGTTGATTGCCGGCCCCATCGTCCGGTATGTGGACGTGGCCAATGCCCTGGAGGATCGAAAAACCACCTGGCAGGATATTTCGGAGGGATTGTTTGGATTTCTGGTAGGCCTGGGAAAAAAGGTTCTGCTGGCCAATCCTTTGGGGGAACTGACGGTGCTGTTCCGGGAGTCCGGGGAGAAATCCCTGCTGTTTTACTGGCTGTATGCGGTGGCGTTTGCGCTGCATATTTATTTTGATTTTTCCGGTTACAGCGATATGGCCATTGGCCTTGGCCGGGTTTTCGGCTTTCATTTCCCCAAGAATTTCAATTACCCCTATATTTCCGGCAGCATTACAGAATTCTGGAGGCGCTGGCACATGACCCTGGGCACATGGTTTCGGGATTATGTGTATATTCCACTAGGGGGCAACCGGGTCAGCCGTGGCCGCTGGGTGGTAAATATTTTAGCGGTGTGGATGCTTACCGGCTTGTGGCATGGCGCGGCGTGGAATTTTGTGGTATGGGGGTTGCTTTTCGCAGTTTTGTTAATGCTGGAAAAATGGCTGCCTACCCCAAAATGGTTTCGCAGGCTCTATGTTCTGCCGGTGATTATTGTCAGCTTTGTGATTTTTAACGCCCAAACCATGGCCCAGGCCTGGCAGGATATTCAGGGAATGTTCGGGTTGCTGTCGGTGCCGGTGGTGAGCACAGAGTCGGTGTATTATTTGAAAAGCTACGGACTTCTTTTGGCCTTGGGGCTGTTGGGAGCAACACCCTTGGTGAAAAAAGCAGCGCTGTGGCTGGAAAAACATTTTAAGGCGACACCTCTGCTGCGTTTGGCGGTAGGGTTGGGGCTGCTGCTCATCTGTACCGGATATTTGGTAGACGGCTCTTTCAATCCGTTTTTGTATTTTCGATTCTAGGAGGCGGCATGGAGCGTAACAGATGGAACGTAATTGCGATACAAATCATCGCCGCGGTATGGCTGGCTCTGGCAGCTTGGGCGTGGCTGCGTCCGCCGACGCAAAGCTCAGTTTCAGAGCGTCGGGATTTACAGCAGTTTCCCGAGCTGTCGGTGGATACCTTGTTGGACGGGACATTTACTCAGAAATTTGATAGTTATACACTGGATCAGTTCCCGCTTCGGGACGGCTTTCGCCGGCTGAAGGCCGGTTTCCACTACGGTGTGCTGCGGCAAAAGGATAACCATGGCATCTATCTGTCTCAAGGGTATGCGGCGCAATTGGAATACCCGTTAAATGAAAAATCCGTCGACCATGCCCTGCAGGTGTTCCAGAGAATTTGGGAGAAGTATCTGCAGGATTCTGATGTGTATCTGTCCGTCATTCCGGACAAAAATTACTTTTTGGCGACCGAGGGCGGATATCCCGCCATGGATTATGAAAAGCTGTGGAATAAAATGGAGAGCGGTATGCATTATGCGAATTATGTAAACCTGGAAGAAATGCTTTCCATCGAAGATTACTATCGGACGGACACCCACTGGCGGCAGGAACGCCTGCTGGGCGTGGCGCAGCGGCTCAGCAATGCCATGGGTGCGGAAATACCGGAGACTTGGGAGTTCTCCACTCAGGCGGTGGAAGAGCCTTTCTACGGCGTATACCACGGCCAAGCAGCGCTGCCAATGGAGCCGGAGACGCTTTATATCATGGAAAGCGAATTGCTGTCGGGTTGCCGGGTCTACAATTATGAAACCGGCAGCTATGGAGAGGTTTACAATCGGGAAAAACTGAGTGGCAAGGATTTGTATGAAGTGTTTCTGTCCGGGTCGGTCTCCTTGCTGACCATAGAAAATCCCCACGCGGAAACCGATAAAGAGCTGATTATCTTCCGGGACTCCTTTGGCAGTTCCCTGGCGCCCCTGCTGGTGCCGGGCTATCAGAGTGTCACGCTGGTAGATGTGCGCTATATTTCTTCGGCTATGCTGGGAAGATTTCTGGATTTTCACGGGCAGGATGTTCTGTTCCTGTACAGCACGCTGGTACTGAACAACAGTTCTCAGCTGAAATAAGAAAATGACCACCCGCCCTTGGGTGGTCATTTTTATCCATCGTTTAGTTGTTTTGAATTTCCTTGCCGCCCAGGAAAACGCGCTTTCCGGTATAATCGCTGCGGCAGATAATAAAGTCCGCAGTCATGCCGGTGGCGATAGAGCCGATTCGATCCTGAAGTCCCAGAGCACAGGCGGGATTATAGGTGGCGGCCCGGACGGCATCGGCTTCAGGGATGCCAAAGCTGATGGCGTTGACCATGCCTTGGTACAGATTAATTGCGGAGCAGGCGATGGTGCCGTCGCTGAGTCGGGCAATGCCGTTTGTCAGCTTGGCGGTTTGACCGCCCAAGTCAAATTCGCTGCCATCCGACAGACCGCAGCAGCGGCCGGAGTCGGATACCAGCACTATCCGGTGAGCCCCAAACATGGAAAAGGCCAATCGCACAGAGGCAGGATGGACATGGAGTCCATCGCAAATCAGCTCGGCCCGGACACCGGGGTTTTCCACAGCGGCAGGAATCACACCGGGATTACGGTGATGGATTCCCGGCATGGCGTTGAACAGGTGGGTCAAGTGGGTAGCGCCGCAGGAAAAGGCTGCTTTGGCCTGGTCGTAGGCCGCATCGGTGTGGGCCACGGAAACAGTGCAAAGTTTACTGGCTTTTTCCACAAATTCCACAGCGCCGGGCAATTCCGGAGCGATATCTACAATCTTTACCAACCCTCCGCAATCTTCAAAAAGGGATTGAAAACCCTCAAAATCCGGCTGCTTCAGATAAGCGCCGTTTTGGGCACCTTTCTTCTTTTCGGAGAAGTAAGGACCTTCCATCTGAATGCCCACCAGACGGGCGCAGCCTTCCGGGGCTTCCTCAGTCAGCCGCTGAGCGGTGGCGAAGGCGGTTTTCAGCATATTATAAGGAAGCGTCATGGATGCCGGGGCAAAAGAGGTAACACCGCAGCGTAAGTAATATGCGGCCATGGTTTTCAGACCTTCGTAATCACCGTCGGAAAAGTCTGCGTTGGAGTTGCCGTGGCTGTGGACATCAATCAGACCCGGGATAACGGTCGCGCCCTGCAGGTCGATGGCATCCTCTGGAACATTTTGAGGCAGCACCGCGCCAAAGCGGCCGTTGGTGACTTCAAATCCGCCGGTATGAAACTGAAAATCTGCGCCGAAAATTCTGGCATTTTTATAAAACATGGTTTTCTCCTTTGAGGAAATCCTCTATATAGAGTTATTTTTTCAATGCCGGCAGGCTGGCAGCGGCAGCGCTCTGACCCACCCGGCGGGTTTTCTCATCCGGCAGCATGACCTGCACCTTTTCATACAGGGCAGGGAATTCGTCTTTCAAGACGGTTTGGCAGGTGGTCAGAATCAAATCTCCGCCCTTGCCGGACATGACGCGGCCCAGCAGCATCAGATGCCGGAGTTCGTAAAATTGAGAGTACAGCACCGTGGTGTAGGCTAAATATTTGCCGATATCCGCAAATATTTTTGCCGCACGGGGGTCGTCCTGCGCCATCAAGCCCTGAACTACCTTCAGCTTTTCCGCAGGACTCAGAGTTTCGTCCAGTTTGATGCCGGCCCGGGGCGCCAGCTTGATCACCGCATCCTGAGAGAAGTATTTGCAGCCTACGCCAAAGTCAAAGGACCATTCATCCTGCATGGCATCGTTGCTTAAATCCACTGGGGCAAAAGCCAGTTCATTGATCCAGCCAAGAACCTGCTTATCCTTATCCACATAGCCAACGGCTTCACTGGTACCCATGGCAAGGCCCATAATACTGCCGCAGTTCATGCCCATAGCGCCAGCCAGAGCGGAAACGTCACCGTCGTTGGCTACTACGATGGGCACATCGCCGATGGCTGCTGCAGCCCGGTCGAATACGGTTTTCACTTCTTCCCAGCGTTCACGGGGAACGCAGTAGAAGATGCTGGAAACCATGGGGGCATTGCCGATGAATACACCGGCAGAGGAAACACCGATGGCATCCACCCGGGGCATTTTGGAAGCGGCTGTTCGGAAGGAATCCAGAATCCCCTCATATTGATAGGTGGGGTCGGGGTTCTTTTTCGGATGCCAGACTACTTCCTCAGAATAAACCACTTCGCCGTCAATCACAGCGGAAACCTTACGGTCAGAACCGCCGGCGTCAAAGCCAATGCGGCAGCCCTCCAGATGCCCACCGATGGGCTTGGGAGTCTCGTTGCTGGCAGGACACTCGGAAAGGGGGAGATCTACAATTTCCAGCTTCCGCTCGTAAAGTTTCTCAAAGAAATCACAGTCAAAAGAGCGCGCTCCCTCTGGAGCATAGGCCTTTTGCAGCCGCCGGGCAAGTTCGCTGCAGCCGCAGATGCTGACGCGGAAACCGCCAATGGACCACAGCAGGAATTTGACATAGCGTTCTACATAGCGATAATCAGCATCACTTTTTTCGGGAGTGCCGTAGATCTTTGTGTGATGTACGGAAACCTGACCGCCCTCCCGTTCCACGGCAATGGCAATGGGGTGTTCGGCGCCCTTAAGGTAGTTTTGCATCCACACACCAAAGGGAATGAATCCCGGATCCAGCTCCGGGCAATGTTGAATTGTGTAATCAATGCCTAAGTAATTCATCTGCAATAACCTCAAATTTTGTATGATATAGCGACCTTTTATGAAAATATCTTATCATAGCAAAAAGTTGATTGCAATGCGCCTGATTAGCCATTTCCAACGGCAAATGTATCAAAAAATATAGTCAAAAATTTTCGGGTCATTGTCTGGAATAGGGAAACAATTATTTTGAAAAGCCCTTGCTATTTACGATTCGATTTAGTACAATAATCAGTAGTTTGAAAGAGAGAGGTGCCACTGTGGGGAATATTGCTTTTGATAACGAACAATACTTAAAAACCCAATCGGGGCATATCCGTCAGCGCATCAGCCAGTTTGGCGGTAAGCTATATCTGGAGTTTGGCGGCAAGCTGTATGACGATAACCATGCGGCCCGGGTGCTGCCCGGTTTCCTACCGGACAGCAAGCTGAAAATGCTGATCCAGTTAAAGGATCAGGTGGAGATGGTCATTGCCATCAACGCGGCGGACATCGAGCGGAACAAGGTTCGGGGAGACTTGGGGATCACCTATGACCGGGATGTGATCCGGTTGGTGGATGTGTTCCGCAGTTTTGGACTTTATGTTTCCAGCGTGGTGCTGACCCGCTATGATGAGCAGGCTACGGCCAAGGCCTTCCAGTCACGGCTGGAAAGCATGGGGCTGAAGGTGTATCATCATTATGCCATTGCCGGCTATCCTTCCGATACCGCGCATATTGTTTCTGATGAGGGCTTCGGAAAGAATGAATATATTGAAACCACCCGCTCTCTGGTAGTGGTGACAGCGCCGGGGCCAGGCAGCGGAAAGCTGGCCACCTGTCTGAGTCAGCTTTATCATGAGCATAAGCGGGGCGTGAAGGCCGGCTATGCCAAGTTTGAAACCTTCCCGGTGTGGAATCTGCCCTTAAATCATCCGGTGAATTTGGCTTATGAAGCAGCCACCGCCGATTTAAGCGACGTGAATATGATTGATCCCTTCCATTTGGAAGCCTATGGGGAGACCACGGTGAACTATAACCGGGATGTGGAAGCGTTTCCGGTGTTGGTTACCATGTTTGAAAAGATTTTGGGGGAGTGTCCCTACAAATCTCCCACGGACATGGGTGTCAATATGGTGGGCAACTGCATTGTTGATAATACGGCTGCGGAGGAAGCCTCTCGCCAGGAAATTATTCGCCGTTACTATGCGGCGCTGTGCGATCAAAAGCAGGGCAAAGCCTCTGACGATGTGGTGCGAAAGCTGGAGCTGCTGATCAAGAAAGCCAGTGTGGATGTCAACAGCCGCCGGGTGGTGGCAGCTGCTTTGGAAAAGGCGGAAGCAACCGGCCTGCCGGCGGCAGCTATTGAATTGCCGGATGGCCGGATCGTCACCGGTAAAACCTCAAATCTGCTGGGCGCTTCCGCGGCACTGCTGCTGAATGCGCTAAAAGCGTTGGGTGGCATGCCGGATGATTTGCATTTGATTTCTCCTGTGGCCATTGATCCTATACAGCATCTGAAGGTGGATCATCTGGGCAACCGGAATCCCCGGCTGCACACCGACGAAACGCTGATCGCCCTTTCCATTAGCGCCGCCACCAATCCCACGGCGGAATTGGCCATGGAGCAGTTGAGCAAACTTCGGGGTTGTGAGGTTCATTCTTCTGTCGTCTTATCACCGGTGGATGAAAAGGTGTTTAAGCGGCTGGGAATCAATTTGACCTGCGAGCCCAGATACAAAGCATAAACCGGGGATAAGTGTTCCGGATGTAGAATGTTGCACGAAAGCGAAAGAACAGGAATCAAAAGAAAGGTGAGTATCATGAAAAATTTATCTTATCAGACATTGGAAGAACTGGGTTATGAGGGATATCTTCTGAAGCAGGCGCCGGAAAAGGTGCTGCAGTTCGGCGAGGGTAATTTCCTCCGGGCCTTTGTGAACTATTGGTTTGATATGTCCAATGAGCGGGCGAATTGGAACGGCAAGTGCGTTCTGGTACAGCCCATCGCTGCAGGCCTGACGGAAATGATCAACCGGCAGGAGGGCCTGTATACCCTGTACCTGCGTGGCACGGAAAACGGCGAAAAGGTGGACCGTAAGAGAGTGATTTCTTCCGTGTCCCGTTGCCTGAATCCCTATGAAAAGGAAGACTTTGAGGCTATGATGGCCGTGGCGGTCTCCGATGATCTGGAGTATGTGGTGTCCAATACCACGGAAGCCGGTATCGTTTACGATCCTGCCTGTCAGCTGAGTGATGTACCCTGTGCATCTTTCCCTGGCAAGCTGACCCAGGTGCTGTACCGCCGCTATCAGGCAGGGAAGAAGGGCCTTGTGATTCTGTCCTGCGAGCTGATCGATAATAACGGCAAAGAACTTCTCAAGTGCGTCAACCAGTATATTGCCCAGTGGGGCCTGGAACAGGGTTTTGCTGATTACGTAAATAACGAGTGCACCTTCTGCTCCACTCTGGTGGACCGGATCGTGCCTGGCCGGATTCGCGACCCTCAGGAACTGGCGCAGATGGAAGCTGAAAACGGCTATCATGATGATCTGATGGACGTGGGCGAGGTGTTTGGTGTTTGGAATATTGAAGGTCCTGCCTGGCTGTCCGAGCAGCTTCCCTTTAAGGCCGCCGGCTTAAATTGCCCCGTGGTGCCCGATGTTACCCCCTACAAGAAGCGGAAGGTGAGAATCCTGAACGGCGCCCACACCGGCTTTGTTCTGGGCGCTTATCTTGCCGGCTTTGACATTGTTCGTGACTGCATGCACGATGATACCGTTCGCGGCTTCATGAACAAAATGCTGTACGAAGAAGTCATTCCCACCCTGCCTTTGGATAAGGAAGATCTGATGCAGTTTGCCGCTGCGGTGCAGGATCGGTTCAACAACCCCTTCGTCAACCACGAGCTGCTGAGCATCAGCTTGAACTCCACTTCCAAGTGGCGCGCCAGAAATATGCCCTCTTTCCTGGAGTCCATCGAACTGACCGGTAAGCTGCCTGCTTGTCTGACCATGAGCTTCGCGGCATATATCGCTTTCTTCTCCAACGAAATTCAGGAGCTGAACGAAAAGGGTCTGGTCTGCCGCCGTCCCAAGGGCAACACCTATGTTTGCTCCGACGACCGCTGGGCGCTGGAATTCTACTATGACCACCGAAATGACAGCGTAGAGGATTTGGTTCACGCGGTGATGACCAATGAGCAGATGTGGGGTCAGGATCTGACTGCCATCGCCGGTTTTGAGGCAGCTACCGTGGAGAATCTGAAGAAGATCCGGGCGGAGGGCGCTTTGGCAGCCTATGCCTCCTGCCTGTAAGGAGAATTATCATGCCTGATTTCATCCGAATCCATCCCGCGGACAACGTGGCTGTGGCGCTGCGTAAAATTCCTGCAGGAACGCAGTTTGAGGGCATTACTGCCAAGGTGGACATTCCTCAGGGACATAAAATGGCCCTTGCGGATCTGGAAAACGGCGCTCAGGTGGTTAAGTATGGTTTCTCCATCGGACATACTACCGCCGCTATTTCTTCCGGTGAGTGGGTGCATACCCACAATATGGCCACGAACCTGTCAGGTGAAATGACCTATACATACTCTCCCAAAGTGAATTCCCTTGCGTCTCAGACCCCCAGAACGTTCCAAGGCTATCGCCGTCGGGACGGCCGGACGGCGATCCGCAATGAAATTTGGATTATTCCCACGGTAGGCTGTGTCAACGACATTGCCAAAGCTTTGGCTCGGGAAAACCAGGATCTGGTTTCCGGAAGCGTGGAGGGTATCTATGCCTTCCCCCATCCCTTCGGCTGCTCCCAGACCGGCCATGACCATGCCCAGACAAGAAAATTGCTGGCATCTTTGGCCCGGCATCCCAATGCCGGCGCAGTGCTGGTGCTGGGCTTGGGCTGTGAAAATTTGACCCATGAGCAATTCGTGGCAGAGCTGGGAGAATATGATCCTGATCGGGTCAAATTCCTGACCTGTCAGCAAGTGGAAGATGAAATGGAAGCCGGACGGGAACTGCTTTCCCAGTGCGCTGCTTACGCTTCCCAGTTTGTTCGGGAGGAAATTCCGGCTTCGGAGCTGGTCGTTGGCATGAAATGCGGCGGCTCTGACGGACTTTCCGGCATCACCGCCAACCCTGTGGTGGGTCGGTTCTCCGACATGCTGGTGGCTCAGGGCGGCTCTACCGTGCTGACGGAAGTGCCGGAAATGTTTGGCGCAGAGGGCTTCCTCATGGATCGCTGCGTAAATGAAGAGGTCTTTGAAAAGGCGGTCAATATGATCAACGGCTTTAAGGACTACTTTATCCGGCATAATGAGGTGGTTTACGACAACCCCAGCCCCGGCAACAAAGAGGGCGGCATTACCACGCTGGAGGATAAGTCCTGCGGCTGCGTTCAGAAGGGCGGCAGCGCTCCAATTATGGACGTCATTGGTTACGGTGAGGCTGTGGAGAAAAAGGGCCTACACATGCTCTACGGTCCCGGCAACGACCTGGTGTCTGCTACGGCTTTGACGGCGGCAGGCGCTCATCTGGTGCTGTTTACCACCGGCCGGGGAACTCCCTTTGGCGCGCCGGCGCCTACCATGAAGCTGTCCACCAACACCCCGCTTGCCACTAAGAAGGCCTGTTGGATCGACTTTAACGCCGGTGTGGTGGCGGACGGAAGCCGCACGCTGGATGAAGCTGCAGAGGACTTGATGGCAATGGTGCTGGATGTGGCCTCCGGAAAGCAGACCAAAGCAGAACTCCGGGGATTCCGGGAAATTTCTATTTTCAAGGACGGCGTTGTGCTGTAAGATAAACAGGGCAGGGGATCAAACCCCTGCCCTGTTTTGCTGTAAAAATGGGGCTTCCGAAAAGGAAGCCCCAAAGTTTTAATGCTTGTGGCGAATCAGGCCTAAGAGCTTAGACAGTTCCATGACCACAAAGGGAACGAGGATCAGTCCCAGACCGGTCAGATACAGCTTAGCCGGCAGGGAAACCAGACCGAAGAGAACACCCACAGGGGTGAACAGCACCAGCGCCACCATGGCGGTGGAGGCCAGAGCAGCCCAGTTCAGCTTGCTGTTGGTGAAGATGCCGATTTTGAAGAGGGAATGTTCGGAGCGCATGTTGTAGGCCTGCACTACCTGGCTCAAGGCCAGGATCATAAAGGCCATGGTCTGACCGCCCTCCAGCGTTCCGGTTACATTCTCACCCAGCACAAAGCCAATGAGGGTCAGCGCGGCAAACATAACACCCTGCAGCACCACCCGGATGCCAAGACCGTGGGCGAAAATGCCCTCGTTTTTAGGCTTGGGTTTGTGATCCATAACATCCTTTTCCACCGCTTCCATACCCAGCGCAATGGCGGGCAGGCTGTCGGTGGCCAGATTGATCATCAGCAGCTGCATACTCAGCAGGGGCGTTTTATGCCACAGCAGCATGGCGGCAAATACGGTGATCACTTCGCCAATGTTGGTGCCCAGCAGGAAGCCGACCACCTTTTTGATGTTGGCATAAATGCCACGGCCCTCTTGTACCGCGTCCACGATGGTGGCGAAATTGTCGTCGGTGAGGGTCATGTCGGCAGCGCCCTTGGCAACGTCGGTGCCGGTGATGCCCATGGCGCAGCCAATGTCCGCAGCCTTCAAAGCGGGAGCGTCGTTGACACCGTCGCCCGTCATGGAAACCACTTGACCCTTGCGCTGCCAAGCCTTGACAATACGGATTTTATTTTCCGGAGAAACCCGGGCGTAGACGGAGATGCCCTCCACCTGTTCGTCCAGTTCCCGGTCGGTCATGGCATCCAGCTCTGCGCCGGTAATGGCCCGGTCGCCTTCCAGCAGGATTCCCAGTTCTCTTGCGATAGCGGAAGCGGTAACCACGTGGTCACCGGTGATCATCACCGGCTTGATGCCTGCTCTGCGGCACAGAGCCACGGCCTCCTTAGCCTCGGGACGGGGCGGGTCGATCATGCCCACCAGACCCAGGAAGGTCAGACCGTTTTCCAGATCTTCGGAGGAGGGGGCTTCGGGGACTGTATCGATTTCCTTATAGGCGATGGCCAGTACCCGGAGAGCATCGGCGCTCATTTCCTCGGTGAGCCGCTTGGCGGTTTCTAAATCACCGGAGATGCACCGGCTGAGCATCATGTCAAAGGCGCCCTTGACGATCACGATGTTCTTGCCGTCGATGCGGTTGACGGTGCTCATGAGCTTCCGGTCGGAATCAAAGGGGATTTCCGCCAGACGGGGGAAGCTGCGGTTCAGCGCATCCTTGGGACTGCCGTTTTTGTGGGCCGCCAGAACGATGGCGGTTTCCGTGGGGTCACCGATGTGCTGCTCTTCTGCGCCGTTGAAGATCACAGAGCCGTCGGAGCAGAGGGTGCCGTACTCCAAAAGCTGCTTGACGGCAGGGGAGTTGCTGCAGGAGATGTTCTCGATTTCTCCGCCGTCTACATAGGCCTTTACCAAGGTCATCCGGTTTTGGGTCAGTGTGCCGGTTTTGTCAGAGCAGATCACAGAGGCGCTGCCCAGGGTTTCCACCGCAGGCAGCCGGCGAATCAGCGCATTTTTCTTTACCATCCGCTGCACGCCAATGGACAGCACAATGGTCACGATGGCGGGAAGACCCTCGGGAATGGCGGAAACCGCCAGAGAAACCGCGGTCATAAAGATTTCCATGGTAGAAATATCATCATCGCCTAGGCCTATCGCAAAAATCACGCCGCAGGCAGCCAGGGCCACAAAGCCCAGATATTTACCCAGCTGGGCCAGTTTTTCCTGCAGGGGGGTCTGGCCCTCTTCTTCGCTGTCCAGCAGGTTGGCGATTCTGCCCATTTCCGTATCCATACCGGTGGCGGTGACCACGGCGGTGGCGGTGCCGTAGGTGATGGAACAGCCGGAGAACACCATGTTGGTGCGGTCGCCAATAGGGGCTTTGGTGTCCACAACGATGGAAGCATCCTTTTCGCTGGGCACGGATTCGCCGGTGAGGGCGGATTCCTCGGATTTCAGACTGACGCTGTGGAGCAGCCGGGCATCGGCAGGCACAAAGTCGCCGGCTTCCAGACGGATGATGTCACCGGGCACAAGCTCCGCAGCGGCAATGATCTTCTCTTCTCCGTCCCGAATCACCCGGGCATGGGGCGCAGACATGTTTTTCAGGGCGTCCAATGCTTTTTCCGCCTTGCTTTCCTGCATAACGCCCATCACGGCATTGAGAATAACGATCAGCAAAATGAGCGCCGGCTCAAAAAATTCCTTGGGATTTTGCTCAACGCAGGCAATCACGAAAGAAACGATAGCCGCCGCGATGAGGATGAGAATCATAGCATCCTTAAATTGGTCGAAAAAGCGTTGAACGGTGGTTTTCTTTTTCTTTTCCCGAAGTTTATTCACTCCGTACTTGGCCTGGCGGGCAGTGACTTCCGCTTGGGTCAATCCCCGCTGCGCCTCTGTGGACAGAGCTTGCAGAACGGCTTCGTTCTGCTTGTCATGCGCTTGCATAGACGATTCCTCCCATTTGTTTGATAAGTATAAAAAACGAGACCTATCTGCTTTGGGCAGATAAGTCTCGTCATTTCAGATTCAGCCAGGAATTGCTTCCATGAATGTTGACCAAATCGCACAAAACGTGCTGACTACTCCCTTATATTCCTATTATTACACAGGATTGAGAGAATTATAACATAAATAAAGGAAGAAATCAAGAATGAAAAATGAATGCTTGCAGAACTTGCTTTTGCGTGATCAGCAACCGCGGCAGAAAATGCGGAAGAAGAACTGCAAAAT
>JAZOUU010000151.1:0-49441 GCA_045658365.1 Faecousia sp.
GCGAGCCTTCTGAACCCTCGGAACCCAGCGAGCCTTCCGAACCCTCGGAGCCCAGTGAGCCCGTTCCTTCGGAACCCGGCGAGTCCACACCTTCGGAACCCAGTGAAGGAACAGAATCATAAAGCAATACGCCCCGGAGATTTCCGGGGCGTATATTTTTTATTAGGGAAACTGCCGGCCATACCGGTAGAGATGCCCTGCCCAAAAGCTTTTGCTTTAAGTATCAAACGAAGCGGGCTGCTAATGGTCAAAGTTCTCCCAATGCCTTGGCCAAAAGGGAAGTGACCTTGGCGCAGCGCTGGGCAGCGATTGCCTCAAAGGTGGGGTAGTCCATTTCTGCGCTGTCGTCGGCCTTGTCGGAAATGGCCCGAAGAATCACAAAGGGAATGCCGTTGCGGTAGGCAGTCTGGGCAATGGATGCGCCCTCCATTTCCGCGCAGATACCCTGGGTGTTTGCAATGATGTTTTCTTTCTGCGCCTTGCTGCAGATAAACTGGTCGCCGCTGGCTACTCTGCCGATTCGGGTATGGCCGGGATTCACTTCCTCCGCTGCTGCATATGCCAGCGCGGTCATTTGGGCATCTGCGGGGAATGCCGTCACATCAAAGCCAGGCACCTGACCAATGGGTCTGTCCCAGAATCGCAGGTCGAAATCGTGGTGGATGGCATCCCGACTCACTACCAAGTCTCCGATGTCCAGCTCTGCCAACAGAGAACCGGCAATGCCGGTATTAACAATGTGAGTCACCTCAAAACAGTCGCAGAGAATTTGCGCGCACATGGCGGCATTGACCTTGCCTACACCGCACTGCACCACCACAACGGCAAGTCCTTCCAAGGTGCCCTGGCAAAATTCCATGCCGGCTTTCTCATAAATAATTTTGTCTGCCATGGCTTCCTTCAGTGTATCCACTTCTACTTTCATGGCGCCGATAATTCCAAGTTTTGGCATCTTTTTCTCCTTACTCCGGGTAAACCAGTTGGGATTCGTTGATGTTTTCCAGCAAGGCAGCGTATTTTCCACCCCAGTACTTCGCCATAGGCAAATTCATATCCAGGTAATTGCCGCAGTCCTTAGCGGATGCGCCCGGAATCTCTCCATCGAAGTCCCGGATAAAGCGGAAACAGTCCTTTACCAGGGGCAGTACCTCGCGGGAGGTATAATCTCCTGCCAGCAGCAGGTAAAAGCCAGTGCGGCAGCCCATGGGGCCAAAATACAGCACCCGGTCTTTCCAATCCGGTTCATTCCGCAGATACGTGGCGGCCAGATGCTCTATGGCGTGGATTTCTGCGGTGTTCATCACCGGCTCTTCGTTGGGGCGGGTTACTCGCAGGTCGAAGGTGGTGACGGTTTCGCTGCCCACCCGGTCTTTTCTGGATACATACAGCCCGCTCTGCAGCTTGATATGGTCGATCGTAAAGCTTGTAATTTTTTCCATAGAATTCCTCTTAATTATCCTTACAGTTTACAGCGTCAATGGCGATCACCAGAAGAAGGCCGGAAATTTCATCTGCCACCGTCCGGTAGCGAAGTACATAGGTGTCGCCCCAGGTAAGCAGCTCTTTGGAAACGGAGAGGACTTCCTGGCCGTTTTGATAGGCAGTGTAATCCCAGCCCAAAAAATCACCGGTTACTTCCCAGCCCCGGAAGTCTACATGATACCGGGGAGTGAAGAAGGAGAATTCTTTCCGGATGGTGCCCATGGTCTGTCCGCCAATGACGATGTCGAAGGTGGGCAGAAATGTGAAAAGCCGCTGGTGAATGGAGCCGACCTCCTGCCCGGTCCGCTTGTCGTAGACGTGGATCTGGTGACCGAAGGCTAAAATTTCCGCTCTGACATAGTAACGGGGCTGGCCGTCGCTGTCGAACACATCGTAAGTATCGGACCAGGAAAAAATGCGCTGTTTAATCATAAGTTCCATAAGCGTTCCTCCTTTTTATTATCATACACGAAAGATGTCCGCAATGCAATAAAAATTGCCTGCAACCAACCGTTGAACCCTTCTCAACCGGCTGTTGAGGAAGGTTTTTGCAAATTAACAAATAATTGATAGCATTTATGTTAAGGTTATGGCATAATGAAGACAGAAAAACAAGGAGGGATCTCGATGGAGCAAACATTAGGTAAACGTATTGTTACCCACCGCAAGCGCATGGGTTTGACCCAGGATCAATTGGCGGAACGGCTGGGAGTGACCGCCCAGGCGGTGAGTAAATGGGAAAACGACCAATCCTGCCCGGATATTACCATGCTGCCGAAATTGGCAGAAATCTTTGGAATCACCACAGATGAGCTTCTGGGACGGGAGCCTGTACATACTGCCTTTGAAGGCGAAGTTGTGGATGAGGAGAAAGATGAAGGAAACGGCCTGCATGTGCAAAAAGGCAACTGGGAATTTAAATGGGACAGCGGCAGACGGGGCGCGCTGGCATTTGCGCTTTTGGTGCTTTTGTTCGGCGGACTGATGCTTGCTGCCAAAGTTCTCCACTGGGAGGCATCCTGGTGGGAGATCTTCTGGCCGGTTACATTGCTGGTCTACGGCCTTCGGGCTGTGCTGCAGAAATTCTCGTTCTTTGGTTTGGGCTGCGCTCTGTTCGGCGGATATTTTCTGATAGAGAACCTGGGGTTCTGGAAACTGGATCTCGGAAGTGAGCTTATTTTCCCCATCATCGTGGTCATTTTCGGTTTGAGCTTGCTGGTGGATGCGCTCCGCAAGCCCAAAAAGCCCCGTTTTGTGATCAATCATAACGGCAACGGAGAAAAGATGAAAAGCTCCTTTGAGACCAACGGCGAGCATTTTGACTGCAGCCTTAGCTTTGGAGAAAACACACGCTTCGTTACCTTGCCCCGGCTATCCTCCGGCACAGCCAGTGTCAGCTTTGGAGAGCTGGTAGTGGATTTGACCGGCTGTGGAGAAATTGCAAACGGCTGTGAAATTGATGCCAATTGCTCTTTCGGTCAGTTGGTGCTGAAGATTCCCAAAAGCTGCCGGGCCATATCCAAAACCGGCACCGCGTTTGGCGCTGTGGAATTTGTGGGGCATCCGAATGCCGATGCCGCCACGGACATTGTCATCGATGGCCGGGTATCTTTCGGCGAAATTGAGGTACAATATATATAAGTCCCCCCAATGCCCTGCAAATGCAGGGCATTTTTCTTTGTTTGACAAATAGCGGGATTGGCATTAAAATGATGCCATAATTACTATATAGTGAGGAGAACACTTATGAGTCAGAATCTTCATGCGGAAACCCTGTGTATTCAGGGAGGCTATACCCCCGGCAACGGTGAGCCCCGGCAGGTTCCCATTGTGCAAAGCACAACTTTTCAATATGCAACCTCCGAAGAAATGGGTAAGCTCTTTGATTTGGAGGCGGAAGGGTATTTTTATTCCCGTTTGGCCAATCCCACCTGTGATGCGGTAGCGGCCAAGATCGCTGCCCTGGAGGGCGGCACTGCCGCTATGCTCACAAGCTCCGGTCAGGCGGCAAATTTCTATGCGGTGTTCAACATTGCCTCCTGCGGGGACCATGTGGTTTCCTCTTCTGCCATTTACGGCGGCAGCTTTAACCTGTTCAGCGTTACCATGAAGCGGATGGGTGTGGAATTTACCTTTGTCCACCCCGATTGCACGGAGGAAGAGCTGAATGCGGCATTCCGCCCCAACACCAAGGCAGTCTTTGGCGAAACCATCGCCAACCCCGCTCTTAATGTGTTGGACATTGAAAAATTCGCCAAGGCGGCCCATGCCCATGGCGTGCCGCTGATCGTGGACAATACCTTTGCCACCCCTGTCAACTGCCGGCCCATAGAATGGGGCGCGGACATTGTGACCCATTCCACCACCAAATATATGGACGGTCACGGCGTTGCCGTGGGCGGCTGTATCGTGGACAGCGGCAAGTTTGACTGGACGAAGCACCCCGATAAGTTCCCCGGTTTGTGCGAACCCGATGAAAGCTATCACGGCGTCACTTATACAGAGCGGTTTGGCCTTTCTGGCGCATTCATTACCAAGTGCACCGTGCAGCTGATGCGGGATCTGGGATCTGTGCAGTCTCCCCAGAGCGCGTTTTATTTGAATCTGGGTCTGGAAAGCCTGCCTTTCCGCATGAAGCAGCACTGCGCTAATGCCCAGGCGGTTGCTGAGTATCTGCAGAGCAATGAAAAGGTTGCCTGGGTGAAGTACTGCGGTCTGAAGGACGATCCGTATTACGCTTTGGCTCAGAAATATATGCCGGGCGGCTCCTGCGGCGTCATTTCCTTCGGTTTAAAGGGCGGCCGTAAGGCGGCTGAGGTGTTCATGAAGCATCTGAAACTGGGCGCCATCGAAACCCATGTGGCGGACAGCCGTACTTGCTGCCTGCATCCTGCCTCCACGACCCACCGCCAGATGAGCGATGCGGAGCTGGATGCCGCCGGCGTAGGCGCAGATCTGATTCGCCTGAGCTGCGGCCTGGAAAACACCGAGGATCTGATTGCGGATCTGCAGCAGGCCATCGCCAAAACGTAAGGAAGAGGTTTGTATGCTGGATCAATATTCCCGCACCCGGCTCCTGCTGGGAGAAGATGGGGTGCAGCGGCTCAGAAACGCCCGGGTCGCGGTGTTCGGATTGGGGGGCGTTGGGGGCTATGCTGTTGAGGCCCTGGCCCGCGCCGGTATCGGTGCAATGGATTTGATTGATAACGATACTGTGAGCCTGACCAATTTAAACCGGCAGATGCTGGCGACCCACAGCAGCATCGGTCGTTACAAGGTGGATGTGGCATCGAACAGAATTAAAGACATCGATCCGAGCATCGCTGTGCGGACTTACAGAACCTTTTATCTGCCGGAAACAGCCGGGGAGTTTGATTTTTCTCAATATGATTATGTGGTGGATGCCATTGATACCGTCACCGGAAAGCTGGCGCTGATTGCACAGGCAAAGGCGGCAGGTGTACCGGTCATCAGCTCCATGGGTACGGGAAACAAGCTGGCTGCCACCGCGTTTCGGGTGGCGGATATTTCCAAGACCTCCGGCTGTGCTTTGGCCAGAATCATGCGCAAGGAGTGCGCAAAGCGAGGCCTTCGGGATATTAAGGTGGTCTATTCTCAGGAACTGCCCTGTAAGAATGAGACAGAAGAGGAAACTGCGGAGGAATTTGCAAACCCCGGTCGCCGCAGCATCCCTGGGTCGGTATCCTTTGTTCCCGGTGTGGCGGGACTCATTATGGCTGGAGAAGTGGTAAAGGATATCGTTTGCACAAAATAGTGAATAAATATACAAATTATGCAAAAAACTATGTAAGCAAAATTGAGATAGGGCCTAAAAATATTCATTTATTCATCATTAACTTAAATTTTTGTAAGATATTCCCAGTATTTTGTGTATAAATACAAGCTAAGTTTGTATTTAAATACAATTGACGATGAATAATATACGCGTTATAATACAGCTATCAATCAAACATCCCTCCGGGGAGAAAAGGAGTAATGAAAATGAAAAAGCTGTTTGCAATTTGTTTATCTGTTTTGATGCTGATGAGCGTGATGACTGCCTGCGCCCCTGCGGAAAGTGGTTACACCCTGGAATCCGGCAAGCTGATCATGTCCACCAACGCTGAGTTCCCTCCCTATGAGATGAAGAATGACAGTGGCGAGTATATCGGCATTGATGTTGAGATTGCCCAGGCCATCGCTGCAAAGCTGGGTCTGGAACTGGAGATCGACGATATGAGCTTTGATGCTGCGCTGCTGGCTGTTCAGCAGGGCAAGAGCGATATGGTCATGTCCGGTGTTTCCATCACCGATGACCGGAAGCTGGTTATGGACTTCTCCGACAGCTATGCCACCTCCACCATCGTGGTCATTGTCAAGGAAGGCTCCGATGTGACTCTGGACAATATGGGTGAGAAGATGATCGGCGCGCAGCGCGGCACCACCGGCTACATCTACGCTTCCGATACTCCCGAAAACGACGGTTACGGCGAGGATCATGTGATCGCTTTTGAGACCGATGCAGCCGCCATTGAGGCTCTGAAGAACGGCCAGATTGACTGCGTGATCATTGACAATGCCCCTGCCAAGGAGCATGTAAAAGCCAACGCCGGCCTGACCATTCTGGAAGGCGAATGGGTGCAAGAGGAATATGCCATCGGCCTGCCCAAGGGCAATACCGAGCTGAAGGACGCCATCAATAACGCCTTGGCCGAGCTGAAGGAAGACGGCACACTGGATGCCATTGTCGCAAAGTACATCAAGGCAAACTAATGTATAAGAGAAAGGGCAGCAATGCTGCCCTTTCTGTCGTGAAGAAATTGTGAGGTTTTTGTGGAAGAGTATTATCTGTTATGGAAAAGCCTGATGGTTGATGGCGAGACACTTCCTTTCTGGAAGGAGTTCTTTGTCAAGTTTTATCAGGCATTTATTGAGAATGACCGCTGGCTGCAGTATCTAAACGGTGTGAAAACTACCTTGATGGTTACTGCGCTGGCACTGTGCATGGGCGTGATCATCGGTGTTTTGGTGGCCATTGTCCGCACTGCCCACGACCAGCAGCGCGCGGGCAAGCATAATCCGGTATTGGGCATTGCCAATGACATTTGCAGGGTCTATGTCACGGTTATTCGCGGCACGCCAATGATGGTGCAGTTGCTGATTATGTGCTTTGTCATTTTTGCCAAGAGCCGGGAATTTACCATGATCGGCGCGCTGACCTTGGGCATCAATTCCGGCGCCTATGTGGCAGAGATCATCCGGGGCGGCCTGATGGCGTTGGATCCCGGTCAGATGGAAGCCGGCCGCAGTCTGGGTCTGAATTATGTGGACACCATGCGTTTTATTGTGGTGCCCCAGGCGTTTAAAGCAATTTTGCCGGCTTTGGGCAATGAGTTTATTATTTTGCTGAAGGATACCTCTCTGATTACCGTTATCGGCGGCAAGGAGCTGGTGTATGCAGCTCAGGGTATTTATGGCCGTACCTACGAACAGATGTTCCCCTTGATCGGCGTGGCGTGTATTTACCTGGTGCTGGTCATGATCTTCAGCGCGCTGCTGAATCTGTTGGAAAGGAGACTGCGCCAAAGTGATCGACGTTAAAAATTTAAGCAAATCCTTTGACGGGCATCTGGTGCTGAATCATATCACTGAGCACATTGCTCCCGGTGAAAAAGTGGTTATCATCGGACCCTCCGGCTCAGGTAAGTCCACCTTCCTACGCTGTTTGAATTTGATGGAGATCCCCTCTGACGGTACAATCACCTTCGATGGTACCAATGTTACAGATCCTAAGGTGGATATTGACGCCGTTCGCCGCCAGATGGGCATGGTGTTCCAGCATTTCAATCTGTTCCCCAATATGACCATAAAAAAGAATATCACGCTGGCTCCGGTTCGCACAGGGCTGATGAAGCAGGCGGAAGCGGATCAGCTGGCTATGCAATTGCTGCAGCGGGTAGGGCTGGAGGAAAAGGCAGACGCCTATCCCAATCAGCTTTCCGGCGGACAAAAGCAGAGAATTGCCATTGTCCGGGCCCTTGCCATGAATCCCAAGGTGCTGCTGTTTGACGAGCCTACTTCCGCGCTTGATCCGGAAATGGTAGGCGAAGTGCTGTCGGTTATGAAAGAGCTGGCCAAAGAGGGCATGACCATGGTGGTAGTTACCCACGAAATGGGCTTTGCCCGGGAGGTCGGCAGCCGGGTACTGTTTATGGATGAAGGAAAAATTGTGGAGCAGGGAACTCCGGAGCAGATTTTTGACTCCCCCCAGCATCCCCGTCTACAGGAATTTTTGTCTAAAGTGTTGTAATTTGGGAAAGCTGCTGTGTTTTTGCGCAGCAGCTTTTTGTATCTTGGTATTTTCGCTGATTGACAACGCTTTTTTATATTGATATAATTTTATCAATTTAAATTAGGGAGTGAGCCTTATGAGTAAAATCAAAGCATTTCTGAAACGCAAGGACATTATTTTTTCCGGTAAGCGTTACGGCATTGATGCGCTGGGCGCTATGGCGCAGGGCTTGTTCTGCACCCTTTTGGTGGGCACGATCCTCAACACCATCGGACAGCAATTCCATATCGATTTTCTGAACGCTATTATCGTCACCATCGGCAAGGGCGAGGGAGCGGTGGGTTATACCATCGGCGGTCTGGCATCTCTGATGGTTGGATCCGGCATTGCCGTTGCCATTGGTACTGCTTTGCATGCGCCGGGACTGGTTCTCTTTTCTTTGATCCCGGTGGGCTTTGCCGCCAATGCCATGGGCGGTGCCGGCGGCCCTCTGGCAGTGTACATTGTGGCCATTGTGGCCTGCGAAGTGGGCAAGCTGGTCTCCAAGGAAACCAAAATTGACATTTTGGTGACCCCCATCGTCACCATTTTGGTTGGCATTGGCCTTTCCTGCTTGATTGCTGCCCCTATCGGACAAGCCGCCAGCGCGGTGGGTGATGCCGTTAAATGGGCAACCAATCAGCAGCCTTTCCTGATGGGCATTCTGGTGTCTGCCATCATTGGTATCGCTCTGACGCTGCCCATTTCCTCCGCTGCCATCTGCGCAGCCTTGCAGCTGACCGGTCTTGCCGGCGGCGCTGCCGTGGCAGGCTGCTGCGCCCACATGGTGGGCTTTGCGGTGATGAGCTTTAAGGAAAACCGCTGGGGCGGTTTGGTAGCCCAGGGCGTGGGCACCAGCATGCTGCAGATGCCCAATCTGGTGAAGAATCCCCGGTGCTGGATCCCGCCTGTGCTGGCATCTATGATTACCGGCCCTCTGGCCACCTGCGTATTTCAGCTGGAAATGAACGGCTCTGCCTTGTCCTCCGGCATGGGTACCTGCGGTTTCGTGGGCCAGATCGGTGTGTACACCGGCTGGGTCAGCGATGTGGCCAGCGGCGCTAAGACGGCCATCACCGCCATGGACTGGGCAGGCCTGGCGCTGATCTGCTTTGTGCTGCCTGGAATTTTGAGCTGGATTTTCTGCCAGGTCTTAAGAAAATGGGGCTGGATCAAGGAAAACGACCTGAAACTGGATCTCTAATTACATAGAAAGCCATCTGAAGCTGTGATTTGCATTTCCGCCCCGGGATCGGGGCGGATTTTTCTTTCCTTTTTCGGGGGGCTGTGGTATGATATAGAAAACACAGGAAAAGGAGAAAAGTATGGCTACCATTGCGGAAATTCTGTCCTCGGAACTGGGGCAGAAGCTGGAATATGTGCAAAATGTTATCAATCTGATGGACGAGGGAAATACCATTCCTTTTATCGCCCGGTATCGGAAAGAGATGCACGGAACGATGGACGATACGACCCTGCGGAATCTGGAGACCCGGCTTACTTATCTGCGGAATCTGCAGGAACGTCGGGAGGAAGTAAAACACGCCATCGAAAACCAGGGAAAGCTGACGGAGGAACTGTCTGCCGCCATTGACAATGCGGCCACTTTGGCAGAGGTAGAGGATCTGTACCGCCCCTACAAGCAAAAGCGGCGCACAAGGGCCTCTGTGGCCCGGGAAAAGGGCTTGGAGCCTTTGGCTGTGGCGCTTTTTGCTCAGGATGGACAGAATCCTGAGGAATTGGCGAAAGATTATGTAAACCCAGAACTGGGCGTGGAGTCGGTGGAGATGGCGTTGGCCGGGGCATCGGACATCATTGCCGAGGATCTAAGCGACGATGCCAACATCCGCAAGGATCTGCGCCTGCTGATGAACCGCAGAGCGGTGCTGGTCTGCCGGGCAGAGGACCCGGATACCGACAGCGTGTACCGGCTGTATTACGATTTGTCCCAGCCTGTTTCCAGATTGCTGGATCACCAGATTCTGGCTATCAATCGGGGAGAAAAGGAAGGAATTTTGAAGGTAGCGGTGACACTGCCCGGGAATGAAGGCGCAGCGCTGGTGTGTCGTGCGGCCTTAAAGCCCACAGCCACGGTTTCTGCCTTTGTCCGCGCTGCCGCGGAGGATGCCTACGAGCGGTTGATTTTCCCCTCTCTGCAGCGGGAAATCCGCAGCGATCTGACGGATCGGGCTGCCGCAGGCGCTATTAAAAACTTTGCCCTGAATTTAAAACCCCTGCTGATGCAGCCTCCGGTGAAGGGCTTTGTTACCATGGGTTTAGACCCGGGGTATCGCAACGGCTGTAAGGTGGCGGTGGTAGATCCCACCGGCAAAGTGCTGGACACCTCTGTGGTGTATCCCACCTTTAGCGAGCGCAAGAAACAGGAGGCCATCGCCGTCCTTTCGGGATTGATGAAAAAGCATGGGGTGCAGCACATCGCCATCGGCAACGGCACGGCTTCCCGGGAAACTGAGGCCATGGCCGTGGAGCTGCTTCGCAATTTCCCCGATGCCCGGTATATGATCGTTAACGAGGCCGGCGCATCGGTGTACTCTGCCTCGCCTTTGGCGGCGGAGGAATTTCCGGAATTTGATGTCAATCTTCGTTCTGCGGTGTCCATTGCCCGGCGGCTTCAGGATCCGCTGGCTGAGTTGGTGAAAATCGACCCCAAGGCCATCGGCGTGGGTCAGTATCAGCACGACTGCCCCCAAAAGGAACTGGATACTGCGCTGAGCGGCGTGGTGGAAGATTGCGTCAACGCGGTGGGTGTGGATGCCAATACCGCATCCCGCAGCCTGCTGCAGCAGGTTTCCGGTCTCAACGGAACCATTGCCAAGAACATTGTGACCTATCGGGAGGAAAACGGCCCCTTTGCCAACCGCACTCAGCTGAAGAAAGTGCCTAAGCTTGGCCCTAAGGCTTTTGAGCAGTGCGCCGGCTTCCTGCGGATTCCGGAAAGCAAGGAATTGCTGGACAATACCGGCGTTCATCCGGAATCCTACGCAGCAGCGAAAAAACTGCTGGAACTGCTGGAATACCGAAAAGGGGACAGTTTAACCGAACTGACCCCAAGACTGGAGGCCTACGGAATCATCAAGGCCGCAGAGATTTGCGGTGTGGGAGAGCCTACCTTGCTGGATATCTGCAAGGAACTGTCTAAGCCCGGCCGGGATCCTCGGGAGGAACTGCCGGCGCCTATCCTTCGCAAGGATGTGTTGGAAATGAAGGACTTAAAGCCCGGCATGAAGCTCACCGGTACTGTGCGCAATGTGATTGATTTCGGTGTGTTTGTGGATATCGGTGTCCATCAGGATGGATTGGTGCATATTTCTCAGGTCAGTCACCGCCGGCTGCGCCATCCCAGTGAAGCGGTAAAGGTGGGAGATGTGGTGAATGTGGTCGTCCTGGAGGTGGATGAAAAGCGCCACCGCATCGGCTTATCTATGAAGCAGGTAAAAGATTAAAAAATGTGGGCTGCGGAAATTCCGCAGCCCACGTGTATTATTCAGTTTCCTCGATGGAGGATATTCCCTGGGGGCGGTTGGCCTTTCGGTACTGCCCGGGGGTCATGCCGGTTCTTTGTTTGAAGAACCGGACAAAGCCGGAAATATCGCTGTTGCCGATTTCCATGACCACTTCCTGGAGATTTCGGTCGGTCTGGGCCAGTAAGTACATGGATTTTTCCAGTCGCTTGTTGGAAACATAGTCGGAAACACTCATGCCGGTGTGGTTTTTAAACAGCTTGCGCATATACTGGGGAGAAATGTTGAAATGCTCCGCCATGCCCTTGATCTGGAAATCATAAGATAGGCAATGGGCATCCGTATACTGAAGCAGCTGCTCCCCGATATTTGCTTGCTGGGGCGTTTCACCATCCTTGGGGTTCTCAAACTTGGTCTGCACCACTTCCAGCAGCGCAGAAAAATAATCGTCAATGGTACCGTAGTTGGTCAGATTGGCAATGTCCAGGGTTTCGGGAAGGGTGCGGACAGTACCCGGGTTGATAAAATCTGCATCTTTTTTAAAGATGGAGAAAATGTCGAAGCATATGTATTTGGCTACGTGAAGACTGTAATTCTTCAGCTTGATATTTACGTTGATCCTGTGAAGTACAGCGATAGCCATTTCCGCATTTTGGGAGGTGAGGGAGGCGTCCAGAAGCTCCAAATCGCTGGAGGGGTAGCTGTCGGACAGGCCGGGAGAGTTTCCGTTGTAGATATCCGGAGTAATCAGACAGTCTCTTCCGTAAACCATTCGGTAGTCCAAAGCGTTGATGCTGTCCAGGTAGGATTTTCCAACCATCTCATAGGTGTCATAGAAAGAACCCATGCCAATGGAAGTCAGCAGGCTTTCCTGCTCCAATAGCCGGTTTTTTATGTCAGTAATGACCATAGAATAGAAATCTGGGTCGTTGGTGTCGCTGCCGATGACCAAGATTAGCTTCCGGTCTACCAGCATATCTTTGGCTTCCAGACAGAATTCCGGAGGTAAATCGCTGCGGATAGTCGCCACCAATTGATCGAATTCTGGCAGTTCGGAGCCATCTTCGATCAGCAGGCTGCAGACTGCGTAGTGGGGCTTGTCCAGACAAATGTCCAACGCCTTGCAGGCTTCCAGAAATGCTTCTCTGGAAGCAAAATTGCCGCTGATCAGATTTGCCAGCAATTGATCCAGCCGGCCCTGCCGGGATTGATCGACTACCTGTGTCAGGGTTGCGTTTTGCGTAAAGGCATCATCCAGCGCCATGCGGAACAGAGATAGTTCGTCTCGATTGCCATATTGGGCCTCGGGCTGTTGATCCCGGACCCAGGAAGCCAGCTTCCGGATGGGGGCATAGCTGCTGCTGATGGAAATGGAAAGCAACAGTGCTGCAATCAAGAGAGCGAAAACAACAAGAGTGACGGTATATACACTCTGGGATTCCAAGGCGCTGTAAGCGACTGCTTTTGGCAGAAAGCGGACGTAGGACAACCCGGTCTGGGGAGAGTGGGAAACGAATAGCAGAATACCGCTGTCTTCTAACTCGGCATAACCGTCTTCCAGCACCTGGGGGTTATCTTTTATGTATTGGCAGATCTGCAGAGCGTTGTTATTGGTGGTGTCGGCAAGATCCATGCTCAGCAGATCCAAGTTTTTATCCAAAAGCAGGATGTTGTCGGATTTTGTGGTACGGGAAGAGCGGAACAACTCTTCAATTTGTTGCTGACGGATGACCAGCACTGCGCTTCGGTTCGTGGCGGCGCCTTCCGATTGCATATTATAATAGAGGGGGGAGAATAAGAATAAATACCGGCTATGACCGTTGGTAGGCCAATAGGTGGGCTCTGAGACGTTGTTTGCCATTTCCAGCCATTCGCCTGTGTCATGATCCTTCATAAAATCCTGCCGCCCCACAGATCGCTTCGGGATGATGCCACCGCCGGAATACAGACGATCGCTGCCTCGAACATTCAGAACGATTTCCTCAAGGCATGAGTTGATGGAAACGGAATGGTGAATATGCTTCACGGCGTTGGCAGTATCGTTTTCCAAAGAAAATTTGGAAAAGGCTACGTCCGACCCTAAAAATTCCAGCGTACTTTCCAGCTCTAAAAATGTACCGTCCAGCGCTTCCCGGATCAGCCGCACAGAGGCTTGATTGGATCTTAGGACCTCGGCCTCCAGCGCCCGGCTGGATTGCATCAGGGAAAACCCTACCAAAGCGATGGGGACCAGCGCGGAAAGCACGTATAATATTATGTACTGCGGCAACAGGGATTTGTTTTTAAAACGCTTCATGAAAGAAAATCCTTTCCGGGACTGGAATCCCTCCAAGATAAAAGGAAATGAAAATAATTTGTAAAAAACAGGAAAATTACAGCGAAAAAGGGAAAACTGTTCTGCTATTATAACTGATAGCTAAAAAAATCGCAAGGTCTTTTCAGAAAAGTTTCCTTTCGGCATATCAGTTTCGCTTTTACCAATTGAAAAAAATACAAGAACACGTTAAAATACACTTGTATAAATCGCACAGATTACCTTGAAGGGAGCAGGATCTTAATGATCAAAGCAAACAATAAACTCCAAAAGCAACAGCCGATCCAAAACGAAGGCATCCGGCTGGCAAGACGCGTATGGAGCTACCGGGAAATGTATCTTTTGCTGTTACCCGGTTTCATATTGGTATTTGTTTTCAACTATCTGCCGATGTATGGTATTATCATGGCGTTCCAGGACGTTGGCTTTGGCGATAAGTTCGGCCAGAGCGACTGGGTAGGCCTATACCATATCAAGCGGTTCTTTGAAAGTATCTGGATTGAAACCTTGCTGAAGAACACGGCGATCACCGCCCTCGTTGGCACACTCTGCAGCTGGCCGTCAGCTTTGGCGATGGCATTCATGCTGCACAACAGCACCAATCCCTATATTAAGAAAATGACCCAGTCCCTTACCTACATACCCCACCTGTTCTCTACGGTTGTTGTTATCAACATCTTCCGGATCTTGCTGAACTACAACTCCGGTCTTATCAACCAGCTTCTCGTGTCAATGGGTCTGGATCGGATTCGTTTCCTGACCCGGGAGGAATGGGTTGTTCCCATCTACGTACTCTCCGGTATCTGGGCGCACACCGGTTCCTCTGCCGTTGTCTACATTGGCGCTCTGGCCGGTGTGGATGAGCAGATGGTGGAAGCTGCCCGGATTGACGGCGCTTCCAAGTGGCGCATCATTTGGAACATCCAGTTCCCCTCCATTATGCCCACCGTCGTTACCATGCTGATTTTGGGTCTGGGCGATCTGTTCTCCGTCGGCGCAGAAAAGATGCTGCTGCTTCAGAACGATTTGAACCTGAATTCTTCGGAAATCATTTCCACCTATGTGTATAAGCACGGTGTTAAGGGCCAGTTGTACGGCTACACGGCTGCCATCGGTCTGTTCCAGAACGTAGTCAATCTGGGCATGATGTTCATTGTCAACTGGCTTGGTGACAAGTTTGCCGGCATGTCCGTTATCTAACCGGAAGGAGGCGTTTCTTAAATGTTACAAGAAAAAGGCGATCGCAGCTTAAATATTGCAATTAATGTACTGCTGGTGCTGGCAGGTCTGATCTGTCTGTATCCCATTTGGTATGTTATCATCTGTTCTGTTTCTACCCCGGATGCCATCGCATTGGGTAAGGTCGTTCTGTGGCCGGTTAACTTTACACTGGGCGGCTACAAGCTGATGTTCCAAAACCAGAATATTTGGATCGGCTACCGCAACTCCATTATTTACACTGCCCTGGGCACTATGCTGGCCCTGGCTGTGCAGCTGAGCACTGCGTATGCTCTGTCTCGGAGAATCCCCGGCCGGCGTTGGCTTTCCCTGTTCTTTGTGATGATTATGTACTTCAGCGGCGGTATGGTTCCCAGCTACCTCCTGATGAACGCAATCGGCTGGCTGGACAATCCCATTGTTATGATTGTTCCCGGCGCTCTGTCTGCTTACAATATGATCGTTGCCCGGTCCTTCTTTATCGGCAGTATTCCTGAATCCCTGTTTGATGCTGCCCGGATCGATGGCTGCAGCTACATCCGTTTCTTTGTCAAGGTGGTTTTTCCCTTGTCCGGCGCGATGATTGCCATCATTGCTCTGTTCAATATTCAATCCCGTTGGAACACCTATCTGGCTGCAGAAATGTATCTGACAAACCCCAATTACAGAGTGCTGCAGCAGGTAATCAACGACCTGTTTAACTCCTACCAGGAAGAGGTTGAAACCTTCCTTCCCGGACAGGATGTAGGGGAGATGATGGAAAAAATTGAATACCAAAAGCAGCTGATGAAATACTGTGTTATCATTGCCGGTGTGCTGCCCCTGGTAATCATGTATCCCTTTATCCAGAAATTCTTTGTTAAGGGCATCATGGTGGGCGCAGTTAAGGGATAACTGCTCATTCATATCTGCAAGCGATGCGCCGCTTTTTCCAAGGCTGAGGCATCAAAATAAGGCGTTAAGCGTTACATAACGCAAAATATAATTTAGGAGGAAACCAAATGAAAAAGCTATTTGCTCTGTTGCTGGCTATGATCATGGTCATGGGTCTTGTGGCCTGTGCTGACACACCGGCAGAAACCAACCCGAAGGATCCTGAGGGTAGCTCTTCCAGCACTGTTTATGAAGGCGTCACCTTCCCTCTGGCTGAGGAGAAGACCTTCAAGATCACTGCTCACTGCGACAGTGAGATGTGGGAAGTCGAAGCTTTGACCAATAACAAGCTGTGGAACGAGATTTATCAGAAAACCAATGTGAAGATCGAATTCGCATGGCTCACTGCTGCCAGCAAGGAAGATCGTATTTCCCAGCTGAACAACCTGCTCCAGACCAACCAGGCCGGCGATGCCGTTCTGTGTAACATTCTGGACGACGCTACCATTTCTCAGATGGTAGGTAACGACCTGATTTTGCCCATCACCAAGTATGTGGACAACGAAATCCTGATGCCCAACCTGCATAAGAACGTGTTCGGCTCCGAGCCCGGCGTTCGCGGCAACTGGACTTTCCCCGACGGTGAAGTTTACGTTCTGGGTAACTACGCTCCCGGTGTGGAAACCGACGCAAGATGGTACATCAACAAGGCATGGCTGGATAAGGCCAACATGGAAGTTCCCACCACCTGGGCACAGTTCGAGGCTGCTCTGGAGTACTTCGCTGCCAACGATATGAACGGCAACGGTGATAACACCGACGAAATTCCTCTGTTTGTCCATACCTCTCAGAACTACTCCCTGCCCTCCCACTGGATGGCTTGCTGGGGTATCAGCTGTAAGGACAGCACCACCGACTCCTACACCTACATCATGGACGACGGTGAAACTGTTGACTACGTTCCTCTGACTGACAACTATAAGGCAATGCTCACTAAGTTTGCCGAGTGGTACCAGAAGGGCATCCTGTTTGACGGCTTCGAACTGGATAAGACCGCTGTTAACGAGTACTACCGTGGCACCGGCGCTTCTGTCATCGGCGTTATGACCTACTCCAAGCTGCCCATGAGAAACCCCGATGAGTACGTTATGTTCTGCCCCCCCGCTGCTGAGGGCTACGAGCTGGAAGTTTACAACCACCCCAACATGAAGTACGGCGGCAAGAACAACGTCATCATCCTGAAGGACTGCAGCGACCCCGAGACCCTGCTGGCATGGTTCGACCTGTTCTATGATGACGAGATCTCTGTCAGAAATAAGTACGGCGAACTGGATGGCAGCTATGTCACCCTGGACGAAAACGGCAAGCTCACCGGCGCGGTTACCCCCGATGCCGACTGGCTGCAGGCTAACAGAAAGACTGACAACTATCTGGGTCAGCTGCTGAAATCCCTGCCCTACTGCTACACCGAAGAAACCTATGATACTATCTTTGCTCCCAGCATGAACACCAGCAGAGATGAGCTTCTGGCAATGTATGGCGAACACCTGAACCCCACTCCTTGGCCCCGTCCCTACTTCTCCGAAGACGACTCCAAGCTGGTTGCTGAGGTCCGTTCTGACATCAACACCCTTACCTCTCAGTGGTATGCAGAGTTCGTAACCGGTAAGAGAAATATCGAAACCGATTGGAACGCTTGGCTGGAGACCATGGAAAAGGCTGGCATCGACCAGTACCTGGAAGGCCACCAGAACGCATACGATAACTGGCTGTCCGGTCAGAAGTAAGCGCTTTAGCATCTAAGAGTCATTCAACGGAATGACGAAGATTAACTAGTTGATTTCCTCGGAATCACCAACCGGAAACGGGGAAGTGATTCCGGGGAAATTTTAAATTATGCGGTATGGCTGCCGCTTTGTGAGGATATCCTATGAAATCTATTTTTAGCCTGGATAGCAAATTTGGCCGCATGTTTTATACTGCGGGGCAAATGATTATTCTCAGCGTTGTATGGCTGATTCTGTGCATCCCTATTGTTACTGCAGGCGCTGCCTCTTCAGCGCTGTACTATACCTGCCGTAAACTGCTGCGGGAGGAAGAGGGAAAGGTCATGGGTATGTACTTCTCCTCTTTTAAATCAAATTTTAAGCAGTCTGTATTTGCAGGTGTGATTAGCCTGCTGGTCTGTGCCTTGCTGATCTACAATGCCGGTATTTATTACATATTCGTTGAAAAAAGCGGATTTCTTTCTACTCTGATTTTGATCTTCTTCTGCCTGATCGCACTGGTTGCTGTCGTTTGGTGCCATGTGGTCACGGCGTATATTGCCCGGTTTGAGGACAAGACCAAAACAATCTTGAAAAATGCTCTTTTGATGTGCATCATGAATCCGAAGCTGGTACTGCGAATAGGTATTCAATTCGTTTTCTTTGCCATTGGATTGCTGCATTTGGATTTGATTCCCTATTTGCCGTTGGTGCTCTCTTTGGCGCCTGCCGGCTACTGCATGATGCTCATTGATCCAATGGAAAAAGTGTTCCAAAAGTATATCCCGGTGGAAGCAAAGGAAGAAATTCCGACCAATGGGGAAGCAATACAGTAATTTTTGCTCTGTGCCGAAAAGGAGAACCTGTCAATGGATGGCATGAATATGGAAAAATGGAAGGCCATGTCTTTCCAAGAAAAGCGTGAGCACATCTGGGAGTATTATGGTAAGACCATCATTGTGGTGTTGATTATCATTGCTTCGGTGAGTTGGTTTGTCTATGAAGGGCTGACCCAGAGAGATCCTCAGATGACGGTGATTATGCTGAACATGCCGGACAATACCATGGGGCAGGAGGGGTTTGAAGGCTTCCTGCAGGAATATGGCTATGAGGTGTATCCCGGCGCGGTAAAAATGGTGAATCATCTCAGGATTTACACAGAAAGCACAAGCCCGGAAACGATTCAAAAGAATTACGAAAATGTGCAGGTTCTTCATACATTAATTGCTGCCGGGGAGAATGAGCTGATCCTGGGCGCGGGACAGTGGTATGAAGAAACGCTGATTCACAGTGGGGCGCTTATGGATCTGTCCAAAGTGTTGCCGGAATCACTGCTGGAGGCCTTGGGAGATGCAGTGATGTACTCAGAGGCAACGGAGGAAGAGCCGTCTTACCCCTGCGCCATTGATTTGAGGGACAATGCCTGGCTGAAACAGTCTGGCTATTATGCCCAATGCTATGTTGGTGTGTCTGTCAACACAAATAATTTGAAAATTGCCACGGAATTCTTGACCTACATTTTGGACCAATAATTGCGCGGATTTTATAAAAAGGAGCGGATGTTATGATTCTGGATACTATGGAAAACGCAAAACAATATGAGGGTATCTGCCCCGGTGTGGACCGATTGCTGAAGGAAATGCGGGCCTATACCCCGGACAATTATCCCGGCGGCCGGATCGAAGTGGACGGTAAAAATCTGTTCATGATGCTCAATAGCTATGAAACCCGGACTGTAGAGGGCGCACCCAGCGAGGCTCACCGGAAGTATGTGGATGTCATGTACATGGTGGAGGGCGAGGAACTTATTTATGTGAAGCCCACCTCCCGGCTGAGCAATGTTACCAATGCCTATGACCCGGAGGGAGATTGCCTCCTGGCAGATACCGATGACGATGCAACTCCCGTCCACATGAAGGCCGGTAGCTTTGTCGTTTTGTTCCCTCAGGATGCCCATACACCCAATTGTCGGGTGGATGGCCCGTTGCAGGTAAAGAAAATTGTCGGTAAGGTCTATATCGGATAATCGTTGACAAATTCCATCCATTAAGGAGGAAATAGCTATGAAATATGTAAATACACACGGCCTTTCCCTGTCTGCGTTTTCTTTGGGCACAGTGCAGCTGGGCCTGGCTTACGGCCTGGGCGCGGATAGTGCAAAACCTTCGGAAGAAAAGGCCCACCATATTTTGGACTGTGCCATGGATCTGGGCATTAATACCCTGGATACCGCCAGCGCCTACGGCGATTCTGAAGAGATCATTGGCCGGTGGCTGAAAAAACGTCGGGAAGAGGGCAAGCAGTTGCCTTGGGTAGTGACCAAGATTAGTCAGCTGGATCACAGCTCTTTTGATGCCCTGCGGGATGATATGCTTCGCCGGACGGAAAACTGTATGCAGCGGCTGAATTCCGACAGCATTGATTGCATGATGCTGCACCACTTTGACGATTATCTCTGCGATCGGGACAATGTGCGTAAGGTGTTTGAAGAGCTGAAGGCTCAGAAAATGATCCGCTACAGCGCAGCCTCCGCCTACTCTCACCATGATTACGGCGAGATCGCAGATACCGGTTTCGATGCTACCCAGATCCCCATGAACATTTTCGACTGGCTGCAGATCAAAAACGGTGGCATGGAAAAGCTGGAAAAGTCCGGCATGATGGTCTTTGTCCGCAGTGTATTCCTGCAGGGCATGGTGTTCCATACGCCCCAGACCCTGGATCCCCGGCTGGATTTCTGCATTCCCTATTTGACGAAGTTCCGTGGTCTGTGCGAAAAGTATGGATTGGAGCCTGCGGTGCTGGCGCTGTCTTTCGTCATGTCTGTGCCCGGTGTTACTGCTACCGTGTTGGGCTGCGATAATGCAGATCAGGTTCGCGCCAACTGCGACCTCTTTGATAAGTTGGTGAAGTTGACTCCGGTGCAGATGGAAGAGATTCATGATGCCTTCCGGGATATTGACCGTAGAATGGTCAACCCCAGCGTTTGGTTCAAATAAGCATAAGAAAACTCCCTGTTTCGTGAGAAACGGGGAGTTTTTTGGAATTATTCCATTACTGTGCCGTCGGGGTGAAACAGGGGGAGTTTTTCCAGATAGACCAGATCTTTCCGCTGCTGGGCATCGCCTTCCGCCAGAATTGCCATTCGGCCGCAGATGGTACCGCCGGCTTTTTCCACCAGCGCTTCCAATGCGGCAAGGCTTTCGCCGGTGGAGATTACATCGTCTACCACAAGTATCCTCTTGCCCTTCATCAGCTCTGCATCTGCGCCGTCTAAGTACAGGTGCTGTTCCTTCGCTGTGGTGATGGAGCGGACAGCCACGTCGAAAATGTCCCGCATATACAGCTTGGGAGCTTTTCTGGCCAAAATATATTTTTCATTGCCGGCCTGCCGGGCCATTTCGTGAGCCAGGGGAATTCCCTTGGCCTCTGCGGTGATGATGTAGTCGTATTCCGGGGCTCTTTGCAACAACTCCCGGGCGCAAGCCACGGTGAGTTCCGGGTCGCCAAAAATAACAAAACCGGCGATATACAAATTCTCATTTACGGGGCAGATAGGGAGATCCCGCTCCAGTCCTGCGATGCGTATACGATATTCCATAAGGGCCTCTCCTTTAAATATAACTTATGAGTTCATTATAGTTTCCCTTTTCGGAAAAGTCAAGGTGGGATGCCAAAATGAAAGAATCCGCTGCATAAGCAGCGGATTCTTTGCTAAAGGGGTTAGAAAGAAGAGAGGTAGAGAAGAGAAAAACATCTTTCAGAAAGGGGTTCAGTAAAAGGCCTGAATCCTTTCTGTTTTTATCCTACCAACGGTCTTTGAACTCCGGGTGACAGAATTGCAAACAAAAATCGACAAAATTATGAATATTACACTCCGGGGAATATGAGGGTTACCTTAAAAATATCGCCGTCCACGGTCAGGAGCAGATGCCCATTTTGTACTTCCATCAGACTATGGGCGATATTCAGGCCCAGACCGCTTCCTTCCGTGCTTCTGGAAGGATCTCCTTGTACAAAGCGTTCCATCAGTTCTTCGGGATTGGCGCGCAGGGGTGCACGGGATACGTTTTTCAACGACAGGATGACCTGATTCTCTTCTTTGATTAAATCAATATACAGCCGTGTGCCGGGCATGGCATATTTTACGGCATTGGAAAGTAAGTTGCTCAAAACACGCCAGGTAAGCTTTCCGTCGGCGTACAGGGCAATGGGTTCCGCTGGCTGCCGGAACACCGGCTCCAGGGGCACAGATTCCAGCTTGTCTGAGAATTCGCCCAATGCCTGGTTCACGGCTTCAGCGGCATCCAGACAGGTAATGTTCACGGGAAGATTGCCAGTGCTGGCTTTGCTTAACTCCATTAGGTCTTCAATGAGCTTCTTCATACGATTGGATTGCCGGGAGAGAATATCCAGATACTGAGCCTGCTCTTGGGGGCTATGCGGTCTTTGCAGTAAATCCACAAAATTGATAATGGATGTCAAGGGGGTTTTAATATCGTGGGAAACATTGGTGATCAATTCCGTTTTCATCCGTTCAGATTTCAGATGTTGTTTGGCAGCTTGCAGGGCGGTGTTTGAGAGGGAATTCAACCCGTTGGCGAAATCTCGAAAATTACCCAGAAGATATTTCGTGGAGATTTTATGCTGAAAATTTCCTTCCAACATCTTTTTCGTGCCAAGTAATAGTTTTCCAATGGCATAGCCGCAGTAGCTTATTAGGGAAACACAGCTCAGAAGAGAGAGAATGAGCAAAAGAATGAAAATCGGCTGCGGTTTGCGAAGACTGAGGGACAAGAATATCATAACGTTTGTGCCAAGAAAAGCACCGCTGAGCAGCCATTGCCATATCACCGGAAGGAGTTGAAAGAAAGAGGAAATACCCCGGCAGCAGAAGCGCAGGCCTGTCCATAAGTGGTATATAGAAAAGCCGAGGATACTTTGCTTCCACCAAAAATGGTTTTTAGCCTTTATTTGCGCAGCCAAAGCGAAGAGGAATCCGATTAGCAGCAATGCGCCGACCAGTCCACCTAAGCCCAGAAGGGTAAGAATTGCAGGCGTAAAACCATCCCGTTCCGACCAGTTGATCAGGTCCACCAGCATGTTAAACAAAAGATGTAATCCGCCCCATAGAACGATACCATAAAGATCTAAAGGAACACGATTCAATCCGCCGGGACGGACAGAGCCATCCTGAGTGACACCGGCGCACCAGAATAGGAATACCATGCCGCCGGAAAACAGCAACAAGCCGCTGATTAGAATGCCGATAAAGGTGTATCTGTAGGGATACAGATTGACCAGGGATGCGCTGGGAGTGCCGTCGATAATCATGGGGTCCATTTCCACCTCAATAGTATAGGTGGGGCTTTCATAGTAGCTTAAATAATAATCCACCATTTCTCCGTTTTCCCAGATGGTAAATCGGGAAGTATACAGCGGTGGAGTTTCTGTCTCAATGGGTTCTGTAGGCTCCATGGGCTCGGTAGGTTCTGAGGATTCCGTGGGCTCGGTTTGCTGAAACGGTGATTTTCTGGAGGCCACGGGGTATTCCACAGAGAAGGTATACTCCCGGGATATGGCATTCGTCACCGGTTGATAGGTTTGGGAAATGCGTCTTTCGTCCTGATACAGTACCACTTGCCAACGGTCTGATGTCATGCCGTAATAGGTTTCATCGTACAGCCAATTCACCAGCGTTTCGCTGCAGCCGCCCAGGTGCTTGGCGGCGTAGCGGCTGGCATACTCCCAAGCCACATATTGGCCCGCCTTGTCATACCATTCTTTTCGCTGGGATTCCAGGGAATCGTTGTACAGTCCGTTGGTTTCCAGAAGTAGGATACCGGCACCGCCAAAAGCAGCAATGATAAAAGCCAGCGCGGTCAGAGTGATGGCGACAAATTTGATTGCGATGGAGTGCTTCATCGGCCTTACTGGCCTCCTTCCATTTTATAGCCCTGTCCCCAAACCACCTTTAAATACCGGGGTTCGGAGGGGTTAATTTCGATTTTTTCCCGCAAATGGCGGATATGGACAGCAACCGCGCCTTCGCTGCCTTGGGCGGTTTCCTGCCAGATGGCTTCGTACAGCGCTTTGGTGGAAAAGACCTTGCCGGGATTGTTCATCAAAAGATACAAAATGCTGTATTCTGTGGGAGTCAAATTGACCGGTTCTTCTTCCACAGTGACGGTTTTCGTGCGGTCATTTAATTGAATGCTGCCAAGGGTTAGAGTGTCGGTGGTTTCCTCAGTGCGGCTGCCCAGCTTGGCGTAGCGGCGCAATTGGGAGCGAACCCGGGCCAATACTTCCAGGGGAACAAAGGGTTTTGTGATGTAGTCATCAGCCCCTACGTTCAGACCCAGGACCATGTCCTCTGTTTCTGATTTGGCAGTGAGCAGGATAATGGGCACATTGGAAAACTCCCGAATTTTGGAGGTAAGGGTAATTCCGTCCATTTCCGGCATCATGATATCCAGCAGCAGCAAATGGATGTCCTCCTGCCGGATGATTTCCAATGCCTGCAGACCGTTAAAGGCTTCAAAGATTTGATAGCCTTCCGGAGCAAGGTAAATTTTCAGCGCGCTGACAATATCCTTTTGGTCATCACAAACGAGAATATGATACATGGCAGCTTCCTCCTGTGTGTTTGCATCTATTATAACAGCAATTGGCGAAAGAAGAAAGTAAAAGTTTTCAGAATGTGGCAAAATACCACCTTGATTCCCGAAAAATTTCCGGGTATAATGAGAAAAACAAAAATAGGAGGGAAATTATGGAGGAATTCTTCAAGCAATTGACCCAATGGGCTGCTGATATAGGCGCAGGACTGGCTGCAAGGATCCTGTCTGTGATTGTAATCGCCGTGGCAGGCGGATTACTGATCCGGCTGATTTTAAAGCTGGTGAAAAGGGCATTGGAGCGTTCCAAGCTGGAAAAGGGCGCCCATGGGCTGATCAAGACCTTGCTGCGGACGGTGCTGTACTCGCTGCTTGGTTTGATTTTGGCGTCTGCGCTGGGAATCGATGTGACTGGTGTGGTGGCTTTGGCAAGTGTGCTGACGTTGGCGGTTTCTCTGGCATTACAGAATATGCTGGCCAATGTTATCGGCGGTTTTACTGTGCTGTATACCCACCCCTTTAAATCCGGCGATTATGTGGAGATTGCAGGTCAGTCCGGAACCGTCAAGGAGATCGGCATGACCTATACACAGTTGGCGACGCCGGACAATAAACTGGTTTCTATCCCCAACAGCGCGGTGGTGGCAGCGCAGATCGTGAACTATTCCGCCACTGGCGTCCGTCGGGCAGAGATTAACGTCACCATATCCTATAATACTCCGGTGGAAACTGCCCGCCAGACCCTTTTGTCCGTGGCGGAGCACCCCTTGATTCTTCAAGAGCCGGCAGCGCCCATGGCGGTACTGTCCACCTATGGCGACAGCGGGATTGTCTATACGCTGCGTTTCTGGGTAAAGACTGAGGATTACTGGAACGTTTACTATGAGGTGAATCAAAATATTAAACCGGCATTTGAACAGGCAGATGTGGAGATGACCTATCCCCACATCAATGTGCATTTGGAAAAATAATTTTTTGCATAAACAAAAGTAAATGGGAGATACTGAGGATGGACAAAGAAGACGGGGTCTGACCGCGACGGCGAGTAGGCATTACGTATTTTTTGTCAAGTGTGTCGCCGTAAGCGCAACGGTGTGATGCGAAAAAAGGCGGATAGGGAACGATCCGCCGGTATATAAAGAAAAACGGCAGGGGGAAGCTCTCTGCCGTTTTTTGTGTTTGCCCTGCGACTTACATACAAGATATGGAGAGCTTACAAAAAATGGCTCCATTTTTGTCACACTTTCCTTGTTGAAAAAACGTTGTATCCGGGAGAAAACTATGATATAATCGTAAAAACTGACGAATTTTCTCAAGGAGCAGCCATGAACATAGACAGTGTACATATTGACCCATTGGAGGCCGGAAAGCTGCTGGGCGCTGCCAGCGGCGATGCGGCATTGCTGTATTTATATATTCGCTGCGGGAATGTCCCTGAGGACGCAGAAAAAGCATTGGCCATGCCGGCATCCCGGTTTCAGTGCGCTGCCGCAACCTTGCGGCAGTTAGGGCTGTGGCCGGAGGAGAAGCAGACTATCGTGCCCGGAGAGCGGCCGTCCTACACAGAGCGGGATGTGCTCAGCGCTATGGATAACGACGGAAATTTCCGCCTGCTTTACGGTGAGGTGCAGCGGCGATTAGGGAAGAACCTGAACACCGAGGAACTGAAAATTTTACTGTCCTTTGTCAGATACTTAGGCCTTCCGGTGGAAGTGGTGTCTCTGATGGTATCTTACTGCAAGGACCGGGCCCGTCAAAGAGGGGGACTGCGCAATCCCAGCCTCCGCACCATTGAAAAGGAAGCCTACTTTTGGGCGGAACAGGGCATCGACACATTGGAAGCCGCTGCGGCCTACATACAGACGCAAAATGCAAAAAACAGTCATCTGTCCCGGGTAATGCAGATTTTGCAGATTCGGGGTCGGAATCTAACCCAAGCAGAGGAGCGGTATGCCACATCCTGGCTGGAAATGGGCTTTGACGAGAAAGCCATCGCTATGGCTTATGAACGGACCTGCCTGAATACCGGGGGCATGAACTGGCCCTATATGAATAAAATACTGTGCAGATGGCATGAAAGCGGTCTGCAAACCGGAGAACAAATTCGTTCTCGAGATCAAAAGGGCGTACCCAAGGGGGCATCCGGCCAGCTGGGACAGGCGGAGCTGGAGGCCATTCGAAGAGTGCTGCAGGAGGGATAAACCATGGCATACAGCGCAGAAGTATTACAAAGAGCCCGTCAGCGTTTGGCTCAGGCCAAGGCCGACCGGGAATCGGAAAATCGCCAGCATTTGCAGCAGGCGTATGAAACACTGCCCCGACTTCGGGAAATTGACCGGCAGCTGCGTTTGACTATGGCTACCGTAGCGCAAACGGTATTTGCCCAGGGCGCAGATATGCAGGCGGCTATGGAGCGGGTTAAGCAGGAGAATTTGAGTCTGCAGAGAGAACGCGCAGCCCTGGTGGCGGAGCATTTTGAAGAAGGATATCTGGACGAGAACCCTGTTTGCCGGCATTGCGGCGGCACCGGCTACATAGGCGCTTCCATGTGCGAGTGCCTGGCGGAGCTTTGCCGTCAGGAGCAGAAGAAGGAACTGGCTATTTTGGCCGGGGGAGAGGAATCTTTCCGCCACTTCCGGCTGGAATATTACTCCGACCAGATTGACAGCCGTTACGGCGCCAGCCCCAGAGCTATTATGGAACGGAATTTCCAGGCCTGCCGCCGGTATGCGACGACATTTTCTCTTAACTCCGGCAATTTGCTGTTTGTAGGCGGCACCGGACTGGGAAAAACATTCTTATCCGCCTGTATCGCCAGAGCGGTGGCGGATCAGGGCTATTCAGTGATGTACGAAACTGCTGCCCGGCTGTTTGCTAAATTGGAGCAGGCAAAATTCGGAGGTGACGAAGAAGCGCACAAAGAAGCGCAAAAACTTTCCCAATGCGACCTGCTGATTCTGGATGATTTGGGCACGGAAATGCCCGGTCAATTTGTAACGGCGTCGCTGTATCAGCTGATGAACGACCGTCTGTTGGCGGGAAAGGCAATGGTCATTTCCACCAATCTGAATGTGGACGAAGCAGCCAAGCGCTATTCTCCTCAGATTGCATCTCGTCTCCACGGCAATTTCACCCGGCTGACCTTTGTGGGTGAAGATATTCGCGTACTGAAGAACCGGAGGGTGTAAATGAAAATCGGTATTTTGTGGGATTTGGATGGAACGCTTCTGGATTCTCTGGAGGATTTAAAGGATTCTGTGAACCATACCCTGATGCAGTATGGGCTGCCTGCCAGAAGCCTGGAGGAAATTCGCAGCTTTGTGGGAAACGGCGCCCGTCGGCTGATCGCCCTGTCACTGCCCGGCACACCGGAAGACCCGGATGTGGATGCGGTACTGAGGGACTATCAAGCCTATTATCAAAACCACAGCCAAATCAAGACAAAACCCTATGAGGGAATCCCCCAGGCATTGGCTGCGTTGGGAGAGAAGTATCCTGTGGCAGTGGTGTCCAATAAGCCGGACAGGGCGGTAAAGGCTCTGTGCGCGGATTATTTCCCCGGGATGTTTGCCATGGGAGAGCAGGAAGGCTGCCCCAGAAAGCCTGCGCCGGATATGATCTATCTGGCTGTGAAGGCACTGGGCGTGGATGGCTGCGTCTACGTGGGTGACAGCGAGGTGGATGTATTGACGGCAAAAAATGCCGGTGTACCCTGCCTGAGTGTGCTGTGGGGCTTCCGGGATGAGGAAACGATCAAACAGGCTGGGGGCAAGTATTTCTGCCGGAAAACGGAAGAACTGGCGGACAGGATTCAAAACATTGTGGGAGAAGTCTATGGCCAATGAATTTTACGCTCTGATGGGGCGGATGCGTTACATTACCCGTTGGGGATTGATGCGCAACACGTTTTCAGAAAACATACAGGAGCACTCTCATCAGGTGGCGGTGCTTGCCCATGCGCTGGCGCTGATTCGCAGAGATATACTGCATCTTCAGGGCCCGGATCCCGACCGGTGCGCCGTGGCGGCCCTGTATCACGATGCTTCGGAGATTTTGACAGGGGATCTGCCCACGCCCATCAAGTATTACAATCCCGAGATCAAAACCGCCTATAAGCAGGTGGAGCATGTGGCCGGAGAGCGGCTGCTGACCATGCTGCCGCCCCAGCTGAGGGAGAGTTATGCCCCTCTGGTGATGGAATCCGATGAACAAATCGGAATTGTAGTAAAGGCTGCGGATAAGCTGTCGGCCTATATTAAGTGTGTGGAAGAACAGAAGGCCGGCAATACGGAATTTGATTCCGCTGCGAAGCAGACCATGCGCTCTATGCAGGAAATGGGCTTGCCGGAGCTGGACTGGTTTTTGGATAATTGCTTGGCGCCCTTTAGTTTGAATTTGGACCAGCTGTAAGGCTTGACGGAGAAACAAAAATATGATACCATATCTATCGTCACCGATGCCGGTATGGTGGAATAGGTAGACACAAGGGACTTAAAATCCCTCGCCGTAAAAAGCGTACCGGTTCGAGTCCGGTTACCGGCACCAAAATATCCCGACCCCTAACGGGGGTCGGGATATTTTAATGTCGGTCGGACTCGAACCTATCTAAATGCAACAGTCCGGTGGACTGTTGCCGGCGAGGGCTTGACCGAGCCGAACCTATATTTTCTTTCCAAAGGAAAGAAAATGCAAATCGAGTCCGGTTACCGGCACCATCGTTTTCACCAAACAGAAAAGGGGCATTGCTTTTTCAGCAACACCCCTTTTAAAGGACAATTCAATTACCAAATGACTACGCGCTTGGAGGGAGCCAGGTACATGCCATCGGACTTCTTCACATTGAAGGTGTTATACCACTCAGGGAAGTTTCTGGGAGGCATATTTGCCCGGAGGTAAGCAGGGCCGTGAACGTCCACCTGCAGCAGCAGCGCCTGGTACTCGGGCTTAGCCTTCTGACACCAGACCCTTGCCCAGTTGGCGAAGTACTCTTCAAAGGAAACGTTCTCGGAATTGGACATGATATCCAGCGTGACTGCCATGCCACCGTTGTCTGCAATGTTTTCGCTGACGGTAAACTTGCCATTTACAGTGCCCCAGGGAAGTTCAATGCCGTCAAACTGCTTAATCATGGCATTGACCTTTTTGTTGAACTTCCGTTCGTCTGCCTTGGTCCACCAGTTGTTCAGATTGCCCAGTTCATCGCACTTAGCACCATTGGAGTCGAAAGCGTGGGAGATCTCATGGCCGATGACCGCGCCGATACCGCCCAGATTCTCACTTCTGCTTTGGTTGATGGAGTAGAAGGGCGGCTGGAGAATGGCAGCGGGGAAGGTGATGTCGTTAACGAAGGGATCGTAGCAGGCGTTGACCATGTGTCCGGGCATTGCCCAGTGGGTGCGATCTACTTCCTTGCCCAGCTTGCTGAAATTATTCTCCAGGCGGATTCTGCGCAGAGTAGACACGATGTCAAACAGAGACTTGCTCTCGTCGAATACCAGCTTGTTGTAAATTTCTTCGACCCGATCAGGGTAAGCAAGCTTTAGACCCATCTTGGAAAGCTTCAGGATGGCCTTGTCCTTGGTAGCCTGCTCCAGGATGTCATTGGTAGCGATCCGCTTCTGATACGTAGCGATGATCTGCTTAACAATGTCGGTGATATCCTTCTTCGCTTCTTCACCGAAGTACTTTTCGCCGTAGTACAGGCCAACAGGCTCGCTGTACATGCCGGAAGCCAGCTGATAAGCAAACTTTTCGGGAGAGGAAACAGCCGCAATGCCGGACAGAGCCCGGCGGAAACCGCCGCCAAGATCCCGGAGCTCTTCAGAAAGCAGGCTGCAGTTGCCCATGAGAGTCAGCACATAGGCCCAGTTCTTGTACATTTCGTAGTTTTCGGCATTGAATACTTCCTTGAAATTCTTGAAGTAACGGGGTTCGGTCACGATGATCTCATCGGGAATAAAACCGAACAGATCTTTCAAAAGCTTTTTCAGGTTCAAGGGCTTGACCATGCCGGCTACCCGACCGGTCTTCATGGGGTTGTACATCTTGACATACTCAGACCATTCTTCGTTGCTCTTGACATACTTTGCCACTAGAGCATCGAAGGCCAGAGTATCCTTCAACAGAGCGTCGCACGCTTCCTCGCTGTGACCGGCATGGATAAGCACCTGCTTTGCAAAGTTGCTCCACAGGCCCAGCAGCTGATCTCTCTGCTGCTCGTTTTTATAATAGGAAACATCGGGCAGGATGGCGCTGGGGCCCTGGATCATCACGCAGTGATGGGTGGTATCTTTCATGTTGGCTTCCACCATGATGTTCAGAGGCATATCAATGCCCTTCAGGATCAGCTCTTTGGCGCGAAGATTGTAGCTGCGCATAGTGCCCAGCTTCTTAAGGATGGCCAGATTCTTCAGCGCGGGCTTAATGCCGTGCTTTTTCTTCCGCTTGACATTCTTGGCCAGGGAATACAGAGCGCAGGCTCTGGCAAGATGCTCATTGGGATATTCGCCTTCTTTGCACATGGTGTTGAATTCGCTGATCATCAGCTTTTCCACATCCAGGCCCAGGCTGGCAAAGCCGCCGGCAACGGGCATATCGTCGGGAATAACCAATTCTTCCAACTTGGCTTGATTTACATAGGTGTACAGGTCATCTTGAATTCTGATGTTTTCCATATTTATCTCCCTCGCGGTAAAGTGATTATGTTAAAAACCGCCTCTTAATTATAACAAAGTCTGTAATTATTGTAAATACCAATTTGCATTGTGTGGCTGGTTCTATCTTGCAGATATATAAAAAAGTCTTTAAATGGCCGACGGGAAAGGGAAAACACTTGTAAAATCCCGGAAATTATGCTAAACTAAATTGATTTATTATGCATTGTACAATTTGGAGGCAGTTATGCGATATCCGTTTCCACCGTAGTGTATTTGACTTTTTAGAATATTTTGATTCGGAGGATACTATGTCTCAACTCATTGAAGAAATCAGCCGCCGGCGCACCTTTGCCATCATCTCCCACCCCGACGCCGGTAAAACCACGTTAACTGAAAAATTCCTGCTTTACGGCGGCGCCATTGCCCAGGCAGGTGTTGTTAAGGGAAAGAAAAATTCCCGCGCTGCCACCTCCGACTGGATGGAAATCGAAAAGCAGCGTGGTATTTCCGTTACTTCCTCGGTGATGCAGTTCCAGTACGGCGGCTTCTGTATCAATATTCTGGATACTCCCGGCCACCAGGACTTTTCCGAGGATACCTACCGTACGCTGATGGCTGCTGACTCTGCCGTCATGGTCATTGACGGCGCTAAGGGTGTGGAGCCCCAGACCCGGAAACTCTTTAAGGTCTGCGCCATGCGGCACATTCCCATTTTCACCTTCATCAATAAGATGGACCGGGAAACCAAAGACCCCTTCGACCTCTTGGACGAGGTAGAACGGGAACTGGGGATCGAAACCTATGCCATGAACTGGCCCATCGGCTCCGGCAAGGATTTTCAGGGCGTATACGATAGAGAGAAGAGCCAGCTGCTGTTTTTCTCCGGTGTCTCCGGCAAAAAAAGGGCAGATAAGCAGGCTATCGACCTGTATGACGGACAGGTGGCCGAGATGCTGGACTCCGAAGCAAAGCATCAGCAGCTGATTGATGATGTGGAACTTCTGTCCGCCGGGCGGGAAATGGATATGGAGGCGGTTCGCTGTGGTCAGCTGTCCCCGGTGTTTTTCGGCTCTGCATTGACCAATTTCGGTATCGAACCCTTCCTGGAGAACTTCTTAAAGCTGACGCCGCCGCCGCTGAGCAGAACTGCCGATTGCGGCACAGTGGATGCCTTCAGCGAGGATTTTTCCGCTTTTGTGTTTAAGATTCAGGCCAATATGAACAAGGCCCACCGTGACCGTCTGGCCTTTATGCGGATCTGCTCCGGTAAATTTCAGCGGGATACGGAGTATTACCACGTGCAAGGCGGCAGAAAAATGCGCCTTTCCCAGCCCCAGCAGCTGATGGCAGCGGAGCGGGAAATCGTGGAAGAGGCCTATGCCGGTGACGTGATCGGCGTATTCGACCCCGGTATTTTCTCCATCGGCGATACCATTACCGTACCCGGCAAGAAATTCAGTTTTGCCGGAATCCCCACTTTTGCACCGGAGCATTTTGCCCGGGTCAGCGCCAAGGATTCCATGAAGCGTAAGCAATTCGTGAAGGGTACGGAGCAGATTGCCCAGGAGGGCGCGATTCAGATTTTCAAGGTGCCCAATTCCGGTATGGAAGAAGTGATCGTGGGCGTGGTTGGTACGCTGCAGTTTGACGTGTTCCAGTACCGGATGAAAAACGAGTACGGCGTGGATCTACGGATGGAGGGTCTTCCTTATGAAGAGATCCGCTTGATCGACAGCTATCCCGGGGACCTCAGCGATCTGAATCTGGGCAGCGATGCGGAGCTGCTGGAAGATTACCGGGGAAGAAACTTATTGGTGTTTTCCAGTTACTGGGCCATCGACTTTACCTGCCGAAGAAATCCCGGCTTAAAGCTTTCGGAAATTGTGGTGGAGGAAGGTTAAACCATCCTTTACAAACAGAACATCCCACCTTCTTGGGAAGGTGGGATGTTTTTTAGTATTGGGTGGGGGTAATGTGCCAGATCTCCTCGGCATACTGCCGGATTGTGCGGTCGGAAGAGAATTTTCCGCCGCTGGCAATGTTCATCAGACATTTACGGCCAAAGGTCAGGCGATCCCGATACTCCCGGTTGGCCTGCAGCTTGGCATCGATATAGGATGCATAGTCCAGCAGCACAAAGTAGTGGTCTGCCTTATGCCAATGAGTGCCGTCCAGCAGGGCATGGTACAGATCCCGCTGATCGTCATCTGTGGGCACAGTGCCGTCCACCAGGGTATCAATGGCCCGGCGCAGGTGGGGATTGGTATCATAAATTCCCCGGGCATAGTAGCTGTCCTTGGTTTGGTTGATCTGCTCCACGGTGTGACCGAAGATATACTCGTTTTCCATGCCTGCTTCTTTGGCAATTTCCACATTGGCGCCGTCCAGAGTACCAAGGGTAACTGCACCGTTGAGCATCAGCTTCATATTGCCGGTGCCGGAGGCCTCTGTGCCGGCAGGGGAGATCTGCTCGGAGATGTCGGCGGCAGGGATGATGTGTTCTGCGTAGGAGCAGTTATAGTTCTGAACGAATACCACTTTCAGCTTGTCGGAAACGGCCGGGTCGTTATTGATCATTTTCGCAATGCGGTTGATATAACGGATCACGGCTTTGGCCCGGGAGTAACCGGGAGCGGATTTTGCGCCGAAAACGAATGCGGTGGGATGGAAGTCCGGCAGTTCGCCGTTTTTCAGCCGGAAGTAGATATCCACAATGGACAGGGCATTCATCAGCTGCCGCTTGTACTCGTGAAGCCGTTTGACCTGCACATCGAACATGAATTCAGGATTGAGCTGAACACCCTCTTTATCTGCGATGATGTTGCAAAGCTGCTCCTTTTTCTGCCGTTTGATGGCATTGAACTGGCGCACCATATCATCGTCAATCATGGGCTTCAGCTTAGAAAGACGATCCAAATCGCTTAAGAAGTCGCCGCCGATGCGGTACTTGATCAGCTGGGTCAGCTCCGGATTACACAGACCCATCCACCGCCGGGGAGTAACGCCGTTGGTCTTGTTCTGGAAGCGGTCGGGGAAGGCATGATACCAATCCCGGAACAGATCGTCCTTCAGAATCTGGCTGTGAATTTCCGCAACGCCGTTGACATAGCTGCCTACATAAACGCTGAGGTTTGCCATGTGGGCGGTATTGTCCGAAACGATCCACAAGCCCGGATGCTCCCGGCGCAGCTTTTCGTCAATGCGCAGGATGATATCCACGATCTCGGGCACGACGCTCCGCAGCAGATCCAAATTCCACTTCTCCAGAGCTTCACCCATAACGGTATGGTTGGTGTAGGAGAAGGTCTTCTGGGCAATGGCAAAGCTCTGCTCAAAGTCCATACCTTCGGCCATCAGCAGCCGGATCAGCTCCGGGATGGACATGGCCGGGTGGGTGTCATTCAGCTGCACGGCATAAAAGTCCGCAAAATGGGTCAAATCACTGCCGTGGGAAGCCTTATAGGTGCGCAGCATATCTTGCAGGGAAGCAGAGGACAACACATACTGCTGCTTGATGCGAAGCCGCTTTCCTTCCCAGGTGGAGTCGTTGGGGTACAGAACCCGGGTAATATCTTCTGCCTTGTTCTTCTGGGTCAGAGCCCGGAGATAATCCTGGTCGTTAAAGGCATTGAAGTCCAGTTCTTCCTCGGCCTCGCACTGCCAAAGCCGCAGCGTGTTAATATTTTCTGTGCCATATCCGATAATGGGTACGTCGTAGGGCACAGCCAACACGGTGTGGTCGGGGAATTTTACCTTTACAGTGTGATTGTATCGGCGGTAAGACCAGGGATCGCCAAATTTGGACCAATCGTCGGCGTTTTCCTTTTGACTGCCATAATCGTCAAAGCTCTGCTTAAACAGACCGAATTTATACCGCAGGCCGTAGCCGGAAAGAGGAATATTGCAGCTTGCTGCGCTGTCCAGGAAGCAGGCTGCCAGACGGCCAAGACCGCCGTTGCCCAGAGCAGCATCCTCCACATCTTCCAAAATGGCAAGATCCACGCCCCGTTCGGCAAAGAGCTGCTTCATCTCGTCCAGGATTCCCAGATTGTAGAGATTGGAATACACCAGACGGCCAATGAGATACTCCGCGGAGAAATAGTAGGCCTTTCTGTGGTGCATACGAGTATGCTTGGAGCGATTCCAGCTATCGGAAATTGCCATCATCACGGCTTGCCCCAGAGCCTCATGAAGCTCCTGAGCGGTGGCTTCCTTCAGGGAAACGTCATAGGTGTACTTCAGCTGCGCTTCCGTCCACTTCAAAATATTTACACAATCATAACTCATCGTTGAATTCTCCATTCTTACAAGGTGGGGGAATCGGGGGCGCTTTTGCCCAACCGGTCATAAAGCTTGGTTATTCCATAAATCTTTTTGGCCAATTCGGGGCTGATATAGTCCTCTGCAGCCCGCCAGGTCCAGTTTTCACAGGACTGAGTGCCGGGGAAATTCATTCTTGCCTCGCCGCCTAAGTTTAAATAATCCTGCATGGGAACAATGCACAGGTCACACACAGTGGAAAATGCGGTGCGGATCACACCCCAGACCAAGCCTTCCTCTTGGGATAGGCGCATATACTCCGTGGCATAGGCTATTGTGTCGGCGGGGGCGGTATTCAGCCACTGCAAGGTGGTCATATTGTCATGGGTGCCGGTATAGCAAACGGAATTTGGAATGCAGCGGTGGGGCAGGTAATCCGAAGGCTCCCGGGAATCAAAGGCGAAGGTAAGCACCTTCATGCCGGGAAAGCCGCCGGCATCCCGAAGCTCCAGCACATCCGGGGTCAAGTAACCCAGATCCTCTGCAATCAAATCTAACCGGGGCATTTCTTTTTGCAACGTCCGGATAAAATCCAGACCCGGGCCGGTAACCCAGCAGCCATTTTTGGCGGTGGTGTGGCCATAGGGCACGGACCAGTAGCCGGCAAAGCCCCGGAAATGATCCAGACGCACTGTGTCATATAGCTTTGCTGCCGCAGAAAGACGCTGAATCCACCAGCGGTAGCCGTCCTTTTTCAAAAGATCCCAGCGGTATAGGGGATTGCCCCAGAGCTGACCGTCCTGAGAAAAAGCATCCGGCGGGCAGCCGGCCACGGCGGTGGGCTTTAATTCGGCATCCAGTTGGAACCATTCAGGATTGCTCCACACATCCGCGGAATCGTAGGGAACATAGATCGGTACATCGCCAATGATGCGAACGCCTTGTTTTTGGGCGTAGGTGTGTAATTGATACCATTGGCGATGGAAAAGAAATTGCAGAAAACTATGGAAACGGATTTCGTCCTTTAATGTTTGCCGGGCGGACCAAATAGCTTCCGGATCCCGGAATTTTAGGCCGTCTTCCCAATCATACCAAGGTTTTCCGCCGGCTTTGGTTTTTAACGCCATATACAGGGCGTAGTCCGGCAGCCAGTAGCTGTTTTCTTGGGAGAAAGTGTCAAAATCCGAATCGCCCCGAAACCGTTCGTAGGCAAAGCGCAGGAGTTTGAGCCGGTGCGTATACATAAGACCGAAGTCTATCCGGCCTTCCTGGGTGCACCAGGGATATGCGGAAACTTCTTCCTGTGTGAGAAGGCCTTTCTCAATCAGGAAAGAAAGATCGATCAAATAAATATTTCCCGCAAAGGCACTGCAGGACTGGTAGGGAGAGTCACCGTAGCCGGTGGGGGACAGAGGGAGAACCTGCCAAACATGCTGGCCGGCATCTTTTAAAAAATCCACAAAATTATAAGCGGATTTTCCCAGTGTCCCGATGCCGTAAGGGTCGGGGAGGGAGGTGATATGCATTAAAATGCCGCTTTCACGCATTGGAAGTTCTCCTTTGGGCAGGGTATTTCACAATTCAGTCTATGGTATGACAGCCGGGATGTTCATCAACGCCGGGAAAACACCCTGGCCGCGCCGACGCGATGAAAACAATCGGATGCTTTACGGAGGTAAGGCTCCCCAAACCGCATATAGTAAAGAGTAATCTTTTTTTCTGGTTTTGTCAAGGAAAAACCGCCCAAAACGGCAAAAAAGAAATGGGTCTGCCCGAAGGCAGACCCATATAAAAGAAGTGATTAGGCTTCCAGATTGATGCCGGTTTCCTTGTTGAAAACATGGCAGATATGGCCAACAAAACCAAACTTGACCTTGGCGCCGATGGACAGTGCAGCGATTTCAGCGGGGGTCATGTTCATGGTGGAAATTACCAGAACCACATCGCGGCCCATGGCGGTAACGTGCAGGTGGATGGAAGAACCCATCAGCTCGGAAACGTCCACGACGGCGTCAATGCCATCATCGGTCAGTTCCATATGCTCAGGACGAACACCCAGGGTGACTTCCTGCTCTCCTACATTGTTGGCAGCCAGGCGAGCCTGCTTGTCTTCGCTCAGCACTACGGTTAGGTTAGCCATCTGAACAGCGTACTTACCGTCAACCTTAACCAGTTTGGCATCGAACAGGTTCATCTGGGGAGAGCCAATGAAGCCGGCGACGAACAGGTTGTAGGGGTGGCTGAACACTTCCTGAGGAGTGCCGATCTGCTGAATGAAGCCGTCCTTCATGATAACGATACGGTCACCCAGGGTCATAGCTTCGGTCTGGTCGTGGGTAACGTAGATGAAGGTGGTGTCGATACGGGAACGCAGCTTGATGATCTCTGCACGCATCTGGTTACGCAGCTTGGCGTCCAGATTGGACAGAGGCTCGTCCATCAGCATGACCTTGGGGTCACGGACGATGGCGCGGCCAATGGCAACACGCTGGCGCTGACCGCCGGACAGAGCTTTGGGCTTACGGCCTAAGTACTGGGTGATGTCCAGGATTTCGGCGGCTTCCTTGACTTTCTTGTCAATTTCAGCCTTGGGAACATGGCGCAGCTTCAGGCCGAAAGCCATGTTATCATAAACAGTCATGTGGGGATACAGAGCATAGTTCTGGAAAACCATGGCGATGTCCCGGTCCTTGGGGGCTACGTCGTTAACCAGACGGTCGCCGACATACAGCTCGCCCTCGGAAATCTCTTCCAGACCGGCAATCATACGCAGAGTGGTGGACTTACCGCAGCCGGAGGGTCCAACCAGAACGATAAATTCCTTGTCCTTGACATCCAGGTTGAATTCCTGAACGGCGACAACGCCCTTATCGGTGATCTGCAGGTTGGCCTTTTCCTTTTCGGGCTCATCGACGGTCTTTTTCTTCTTTTTCTTGCTTTCCTTGAGATCGTCGCCGCTGAAGGGGTAGATTTTCTTGATGTTTTTCAGGGTTAAGCTTGCCATACATTTCGACTCTAAGCGCAACGAACCCTCGCTTGCGCTCTCGCTATCCGCGCGGCTTTGTCGCGGATGCTTTACGGCAGGTCTCCACACTGTCGTACCGTGAGTCAGACGGAAATTTCCTCCTTTATTTTAGCGGAAAACTGTCTATTTCGTGGAGTAGGCAGATTCCACCGGGATACAGATATTATAGCATGTTTTCAAGGGTTCTTCAATGGTGGGTTTTCACAGTTTTTGCCATGCAAAATTGGCAAAAATGCACAAATTTCAACAGTTATTTCAGTATGAAACCACTATCGGAAAGGGAAAGGGTTGCTCCATAGAAAGCGGTCATTGCCTGCAGCAGAAAGCCCACATCCCGAACACCTGCGGTTTCATAGCAGGAGTGCATAGCCAGTTGAGGCAGGCCGATATCTGCGGTGGGGACGGACACGTGGGAAAGAGAGATATTGCCCAGGGTGGAGCCACCGGGGATATCTGCCCGGTTACAGTAGGTCTGGACAGAGACATCCGCCTGTTTGCACACAGCCCGGAAGATGGAGGCGGTCAGACCGTCGGTGGTGTAGCGCTGGTTGGCATTGAATTTCAGCACCACACCGCCATTCAGAACGGGGGCGTTGGCGCTGTCGGCCAGTTCCGGATGGTTCGGATGCAGACCGTGGGCATTGTCGGCAGAAAGCATGAAAGACTGGCTCAGCATCTGGGGCAGTTCCAGATTCAATGCCCGGCAGATCCGCTGCAGCAGATTTTCCAGCAGATCCGAAGCTGCGCCCTGCACAGAGGAAGAACCCACTTCCTCGCTGTCGAAGACGCAGAGCACCGGGATGCTGTCGCTGTCTTTTGCTTCCAGGAAGCCCTGGGTGCAGCACCAGGCGCATTCCAGATCATCCAGAGCGGGGGAGGAGATAAATTCTTCCTCTATGCCCCACACGCTGGCCTTTTGACGAACGTACAGATAAAGATCATGTCCCAAAATCTTTCCGCCTGCCTGCTGTTCCAGCAAAGAGGTAAATTTGCCCGCGGCATTTTTTCCGCCCAGCAGGGGTAGGGTATCCACAGCGGGATTCCATTTATAGCCGTCGTTTGCCTGCCGGTTCATGTGGATGGCCACGTTGGGAATCAGCAGCAAATCCCGGTCAATGTCAACAAGACGGCTTTCTGCGCCGGTTTCCGTTTCCACCATCACCCGGCCCGCAACGGACAGGGGGCGATCCAGCCAGGGGGCAATCAGCATGCCACCGTATTTTTCTGTGGCGAGACGGGTGTATGCGCCGACCAATTCTCCGTTTTCCTTAATTTTAAAGGTGGGTCGGTCGGAATGGCTGGCGCTCATCATAAACCCTTTGGGTGCGCCCAGAGGAACGCGGAAGGCGATCAATGCCGTGCCACCCCGAATCAGGTAGTATTTGCCGCCGGGAACCAGATCCCAGCGATCCTGCTCCTGCAGTTTGGTGTATCCGGCTTCCTTTAATTGGCAGGCCAAGCCGTCCACTGCGTGGTAGACGCTGTGGGCGCTGTCAAGAAATTTAGTCAATGCGGAAATGGAATGATCCATAGCTACCTCCGAATGTTATATCGTGATTTAAGCCTCTACCAACCGGCAGAACAGGTCGATCTGATCGGCGATGGTCTGTAAAGCGCCGCGCCAGAAGTCTTTCTGGGTCAAATCGATATCCGCGACCTTGGCGGCGTCTTCCGCTGTGGCAATGGGTGTGGTAAACAGAAGCTTTTTGTATTTGGGAACGAAAGCTGCGCCTTCTTTTTCGTACTGGGCATACAATCCACGGGCAAACAGACCGCCGAAGGCATAGGGGAAATTGTAGAAGGTGGGGCCGTAGTAATGACTCTTGCAAACCCACATGAAAGGATGCAGGCAGTTGTGATCCAGTCCGTCGCCATAGGATTGCTTTTGGGCGGTGAGCATATATTCGCAAAGGGTATCTGCATTCATGAACTGATCTTCCCGGTTGGCAAAGACCATGGCTTCGAAGCGGTAACGGGAATAGATATCACAGATGATCTGGGTGGCGTCCTGGAGCTGGGATTCAATTAAAGCCAGCAGTTCTTCCTTATCTGCTGCCTTGGAAATGGCGGAGGCCATGACTACGCATTCATTAAAGGTGGAGGCGGTTTCCGCCACAGGCATGGAGTAATCGTGATTCAGAGGACGGTGGGGACGGATGCAGAGATTGTGATAGGCATGACCCAATTCATGGGCCAGAGTAACCACGTCGGAGAATGTGCCGTCAAAATTGGTCAAAATCCGGCTTTCGCCCAGACATTCCACACCGGCGCAGAAAGCGCCGCCGGCTTTGCCGTCCCGGGGATAAAAGTCGATCCATTCGTTGTCAAAGGCTTCGGCAATCATTTCCGCTTCTTCGGGATTAAAGGCGGCAAACTGCTCCACAAGGAATTTTTTGGAATCTTCAGCGGTGAACTTGGTGGAGGATTTACCCATGGGAGCGAAAAGATCGTACCAGGGAAGTCCGTTCTCGTGACCCAAAGCTTTGGCTTTGGCTTTCAGATATTGCCAGAACTTGGGAGAAAATTCGTCCATAGCCTCCAGCATGGCATCCAAAGTCTCTTTTTTGAGGTGGGAATTGGCCAAGGTTCTGGCCAGGGGGGATTCATAGCCCCGAAGCTTGCAATCGGAGATGGTTTCCAGCTTGATGGAATTTAAGGCAAAGGCCACGGAGTCCTTGATGCGGTCATAGCAGGCCAGCTCCGCTTCATAGGCATCCTTGCGCACCTGGGGATCCGGGTCATAGGCCAAATTGCGGATGGAGGAAAGGTTGGTGGTATTTCCCCGATAGGAAACGGGGACGGTGCTGGTCAGGTAGCTTTGCAGCTCGCTCCAGGCATCCCCGCCGGACATGCGCATCCGGGCCATGATCTCTTCTCCCTTTCCGGGGAGCAAATACCGGTTGGAGCGAACCATATCGGAAAGCAGGAACGTGTATTCTTTCAACAGGGGGTCTGCCTGCGCCAGTTCCATCAGGTTAGGCAGCTTGGCGGCCCAGTCATGGAAGGCAGCTTGAGGAGCGGCCATACCGCTGATCACGCCCATAATGCGTCCCATCTGAGAGCCGGCCTCCGGATCTCTGGTATTGGCGGATTGACGCAGGCTGGCATATTCCGCCAGCTTGTAGGCAAGAAGGGTGATTTGCTCCTCCAGTTCCAGGCCCTGATGCAGGGCGGAAGCCGGGTCAGCATCCTTAAGACCTTCCATAAAACCTGTGAGCTTGGAAACCATTTCTTTCAATGCCTCAAAATCGGCATGATAGGCAGGATCATCAAAGCCTTTGTAGATGCGGTCGAGATTCCATACTTCGTTCACAGCGCAGACCTCCTAAATAATTACAGATGCTGTTATTTTACAACGGGAAAGGGGCTTCGTCAACAGGTAACTGTAAAACGGGGCTTTTTCTGAAAGGAAGAGAGGAAGCTTGCGGCATCCGGAGGAAATGTTTCGGGCGCAAACGTCAAAAAATGTCGAAAAGTTCTAAAAACACATTAAAATTGTCGATTTCATGCGGTTTTTGACGAGCGATTATTTCGGTTTTTCCTTGCAAAAAACGATACATTATGCTATGCTTGGTGTGTCGCACACGGCAGAGGTGTCTGCTGTGGACCAAGGGGAATATCTTCAAATGACAGGAGAGGAAGTTATGGATAATCGCACAACCGTATTCATTGCAGACAGTGCAGAGGAATTCTGCACCAATCTTTCTGCAGCGCTGCTCCACACGGAGGGCTTTGCTGTGGTGGGAACCGCCGGCGATGGGGAACAGGCCATCCGCATGATTCAAAAGTGGAAGCCGGATGTTCTGGTGCTGGACTTAATGCTCAGCAAACAGGATGGGCTCAGCGTCCTAAAGGCCATTTCCACCATGGACAAGCGTCCGGCAGTGCTGGCTACATCCGGATTTGTCACAGACTATGTGGCATCCGCGGCGGCCAATTTGGGCGCCAGATATTTGATGCTGAAGCCCTGTGACATGTCCGCGCTGGTAGAGCGCCTGGAGGAGATCCGGGGAGGGACCGGCCAGCGCGTGATAGGCTCCCGGAAACCGGATAAAACAAGCATCGAGGCTATGGTCACCAGCATTATTCATGAAATCGGTGTGCCTGCCCATATTAAAGGATATCAGTATTTGCGGGAAGCCATTATTATTGCGGTGGGGGATATGGATGTGATCAACGCTATCACTAAGGTGCTGTATCCGCAAGTCGCAAAGACCTTCCAGACTACCCCCAGCCGGGTAGAGCGGGCTATCCGGCACGCGATCGAAGTGGCCTGGGACAGAGGTGATCTGGACACTTTGCAGAAATTCTTCGGTTATACTGTGAGCAATACCAAAGGCAAACCCACCAATTCGGAGTTCATCGCTTTGATCGCGGACAAACTTCAGCTGCAGCTGAAATCCGCCGAGGTTGGGAATTTCTGATATCTTTACCAAAAAGGAAATATTAAGGGGGCGGATTCGCCCCCTTTTTTGCATAAAAGAAAGCAAAATTCCAAAAATGTGGCAATGGGATTTTCCTTGACATAGAGGGGAAACGTGGTATAATTACCCTAGAAAAATGGGGCGGTATTGCCCGGTTATATTTTTCATCAATCACGGCGGAATATTCGCCACAGGAGGTAAAATCCATGGATGTATTAAGCAGACTCGCAGGGGCCGGTGTGGTGCCTGTTGTTGTGCTGGACGACGCAAAAGATGCGGTTCCCACCGCCAAGGCAATGGTAGCCGGTGGCATTGATGTGATGGAGATCACATTCCGCACCGCAGCCGCTCCCGATGCCATCAAAGCGGTGGCAGAAAATTGCCCCGATATGCTGGTGGGCGCAGGCACGATTTTGAATCTGGAACAGTGCAAGCTGGCAGTGGAAATGGGCGCTAAGTTTATTGTGTCCCCCGGCTTTGACGCGCAGGTGGTTGGCTGGTGTATCGAAAATGGTATCGCTGTGACCCCCGGCTGCGTTACCCCTACGGAAATCACAGCGGCTGTGAATATGGGTCTGAAGGTTATTAAGTTCTTCCCTGCCAATGTCTACGGTGGCTTAAACGCAATGAAGAATCTGTCCGCGCCCTTTGTTGGCGTGAAGTTCATGCCCACCGGCGGTGTGAATGCGGCAAATCTGCGTGAGTACATCGACGCCCCCTTCATTCATGCCGTTGGCGGCAGCTGGGTCTGCCCCAAAGCGGACATTGCCGCCGGCAATTTTGAAAAAATCACAAAACTCTGCGCCGAGGCCCGTCAGGCGGCTTTCGGTTGATCAAAGACATAAAGGATGGAATAAAAATGGCAAGAATTATTACCTTTGGCGAGCTGATGCTCCGCCTGCAGCCCTACAACTACGAGCGCTTTGTCCAGTGTGACCATGTGGAGTTTACCTTTGGCGGCGGCGAAGCCAATGTGGCCGTTTCTCTGGCAAACTACGGCATGGACGCAGCCTATGTTACCAAGCTTCCCACCCATGCCATCGGTCAGTCCGCTGTTAACAGTCTGCGGCGCTATGGTGTGGACACTTCCCTGATTGTCCGGGGCGGTGACCGTGTGGGTATCTACTTCAACGAAAAGGGCGCTTCCCAGCGGGGCAGCGTTTGCATCTACGACCGGGCCCACTCTGCTATCCAGCAGGCATCTGCTTCCGACTTCGATTGGGACAAGATTTTTGAGGGCGCCGATTGGTTCCACTTTACCGGTATTACTCCGGCTCTGGGTGAAAACCTGGTGGAAATCTGCAAGGAAGCCTGCATCGCTGCCAAGAAGCGTGGCATTAAGATCTCCTGCGATCTGAACTACCGCGGTAAGCTGTGGACTCGCGCCCAGGCGCGGGAAGCCATGACCGAGCTGTGTCAGTATGTGGATGTGTGCATCTCCAACGAAGAAGATGCCAAGGATGTCTTCGGCATTGAGGCTGAGGCTACCGATATTTATGCCGGTGAGCTGAACCATGAGGGCTACAAGAGCGTTGCCAAGCAGCTGGCAGATAAGTTCGGCTTCGAGATGGTGGCCATTACCCTGCGGGAAAGCCATTCCGCCTTCGACAACGGCTGGAGCGCCATGCTGTACAATGTGGCAAACAACGAGTATTGCTTCTCCAAGAAGTATGACCTGCACATCATTGACCGGGTTGGCGGCGGCGACAGCTTCGGCGGCGGTCTGATTTACTCCATCCTCTCCGGCAAGGATACCCAGGCAGCCGTAGAGTTTGCTGTGGCAGCATCTGCCCTGAAGCATTCCATCGAAGGTGACTACAACATGGTCACTGTGGCAGAAGTGGAAAAACTGGCCGGCGGCGACGGCTCCGGCCGGATTCAGAGATAAGGAGTGACGGAAATGGCAAATGAAGAAATCCTGCAGGAAGAGGAGCAGAGCAACATCCTGACGCTTACTGACGAAAACGGTAACGATGTGGATTTTGAGTATCTGGACTCCATTGACTATGAGGGCAAGGAATACCTGGCGCTGATGCCCGCCCAGGAAGACTCCAATGAGATCGTCATTCTGGAAGTGGAGCCCGTGGACGAGGAAAATGAGAATTACCTGTCCGTTTCCGATGAGGCTGTTCTGGATGCGGTGTACGAAATTTTCAAGGACCGCTACAAAGACGTTCTGACCTTTGAAGATTAAAAGAGCATAAAAAAGCTCCCGTCGAAGGACGGGAGCTTTTTTGTAAGATAGGGGATTAGGCCTTGCCGGCGCAGCCGAGAACGTTAACCAGCTTGTGGCGAACCAGTTCCTTAATGTTGGCACGGGCGGGCTTCAGGTACTCACGGGGGTCAAACTTGCTGGGCTCATCGTTGAAGAACTTCCGGATGGTGCCGGTCATAGCAAGACGCAGGTCGGAGTCGATGTTGATCTTGCAGACGGACAGAGCAGCAGCCTTACGCAGCTGTTCCTCGGGAACACCGATGGCGTTGGGCATCTTGCCGCCGTTGGCGTTGACCATAGCCACATAGTCCTGAGGAACGGAGGAAGAGCCGTGCAGAACGATGGGGAAGCCGGGCAGACGGCGGGTAACTTCTTCCAGAACGTCGAAACGCAGTGCGGGAGGCACCAGAATGCCCTGCTCGTTTACGGTGCACTGCTCAGGGGTGAATTTGTAAGCGCCGTGGGAAGTGCCGATGGCGATGGCCAGGGAATCACAGCCGGTACGGGTCACAAATTCCTCAACCTCTTCGGGGCGGGTGTAGGAAGCGGCCTCGGCAGCAACGTTGACTTCGTCTTCGATGCCGGCCAGGCTGCCCAGCTCAGCTTCGACCACAACACCGTGATCGTGAGCGTACTCAACGACCTTCTTGGTGATAGCAATGTTTTCCTCGAAAGACTTGGAGGAAGCGTCGATCATGACGGAAGTGAAGCCGCCGTCGATGCAGGACTTGCAGGTCTCAAAGCTGTCGCCGTGGTCCAGGTGCAGAGCAACGGGGATCTCGGGGCACTCAATAACAGCAGCCTCCACCAGCTTTACCAGATAAGTATGGTTGGCGTAAGCCCGGGCACCCTTGGAAACCTGGAGAATAACGGGAGCCTTTTCTTCCTTACAAGCCTCGGTGATCGCCTGAACGATCTCCATGTTGTTGACGTTGAAAGCGCCGATAGCGTAGCCGCCGTCGTAAGCTTTCTTGAACATCTCGGTAGTAGTAACAAGAGCCATGGGAATCAATCCTTTCATATTAGCGGACGGTGTCCGTATTTTTTCGTTTATCATTATAACACATTTTCCCTATATTTCAATAGAATTTTTCAAATGCCGGTATTTATATCTAAAACAAAAAAACTGAAAATAAAGACGGAAATATTGGGTAAATCTACAATGAAATATTGAAAAATTCCTATTTACCTTTGAAATAAAATGACGTATAATGGTGAAGTGATTATTTACGTAAAACAGTATAAGGAGTGTATTTGCAATGAAACTGTCACCGCTTCAGCTGGCAAGATACCAGTATGCCCCCAAGCTTCCCGGTATGCTCAGAAACGGAATTTCTGAAATCTGCGTATGCGACGGCAACCCCACCGAAAGTGTTGCAGACCAGGAGAAAATCAAGGCTCTGTTCCCCAACACCTACGGCAAAAACGAAATTACCTTCCGGAAAGGCACCAATACATCCAAAGCCAAAAAGCAGGTCGTGGGTGTGATTCTTTCCGGCGGCCAAGCCCCCGGCGGCCACAATGTCATTTGCGGCCTGTACGATGCGCTGAAGGCCACCGATAAGGACAATGTGCTCTATGGTTTCAAGGGCGGTCCCAGCGGTCTGCTGGAAGACAGCTATGTGATTTTTGACGATGAGTACATCAATCAGTACCGCAACACCGGCGGCTTTGATATCATCGGTTCCGGCCGTACCAAGCTGGAGACTGAAGATCAGTTCGCCATCGTGGCAGAGGTCTGCAAGAAGCACGGCATTACCGCAGTGGTCATCATCGGCGGCGACGACTCCAACACCAACGCTGCGGTGCTGGCAGAGTATTTTGCCGCTCACAATACCGGCGTGCAGGTTATCGGCTGCCCCAAGACCATCGACGGCGACTTAAAGAACGAGGACATTGAGTGCTCCTTCGGCTTCGACACCGCCACCAAGACCTACAGCGAGATCGTAGGCAACATCCAGCGGGATGCCAACTCCGCCAAGAAGTACTGGCACTTTGTGAAGGTCATGGGCCGCTCCGCTTCTCACGTGGCTCTGGAAACTGCCCTGCAGACTCAGCCCAACATCTGCCTGGTGGGTGAGGAAGTGGCTGCAAAGAAGATGTCTTTGGCCTCTATCGCTGATTACATTGCAGATTCCGTGGCTGCCCGGGCTGCAAAGGGCTGGAATTTCGGTGTCGCTGTGATCCCCGAGGGCATCGTGGAGTTCGTTCCCGAATTCTCTGTGCTGATTGCCGAAATCAATGAGCTGCTGGCAGGGGAGAAGGCAGACAAGTTCAACGCCCTGCCCACCTGGCAGGATAAGTATGCCTTCATCGAGGCTGGTCTGACTAAGGAATCTATGGCTGTATTTGCCGTGCTGCCCCAGTCCATTCAGCAGCAGCTGTTCCTGGAGCGGGATCCCCACGGCAACGTGCAGGTCAGCCTTATCGAGTCTGAAAAGCTCTTCTCTGAAATGGTTAAGGAGAATCTGGCTGCCCGGAAAAAGACCGGCACCTACAACGGCAAGTTCTCTCCCTTGCATCACTTCCTGGGTTATGAGGGCCGCTGCGCGTTCCCTTCTAACTTTGATGCCGACTACTGCTACTCTTTGGGCTACAACGCATTCATGCTGATCCAGTACGGCTTCAACGGCTATCTGTCCAAGGTCTCTAACCTGAGCAAGCCTGCGGAGGAATGGGTGGCCGGCGGTATGCCCATCACCAAGATGATGAACATTGAAAGAAGACACGGCCATGATAAGCCTGTCATCCGTAAGGCACTGGTAGAGCTGGACGGTAAGCCTTTCAAGTACTTTGAAGAAAACAGAGCTACCTGGGCTGTGGAAACCTGCTATGTTTATCCCGGCGCCATTCAGTACTTTGGACCCAGCGAGGTCTGCGACACCACCACAAGAACTCTGGCTCTGGAAAAGGGCGAATAAAACGGTTTTGAATAATAAAGAAAGCGCCCCATTGGGCGGCCTCACATAGGGATTTACACGGTTTTGAATGAATCTTTTTCCCCACAGCTGTCCCCGTCTCTTTTGAAATACATAAAGTATTTCTGCAAGAGCCGGAAAAAGCTGCGAGAAAAAACCTTCTATTCAAAACTGCAAAGCACTCCAAAGTAATATATTTTTCTGCAAGACAAAGAAAAAAGTCATGGCAAGGCTGTCGCCTGCCATGGCTTTTTTATGAAGTATTGCCGGAAAAGATACACTTTGGAGCGTATAAATCCCTATGTGAGTCCGCCTTTATTCGCCGCGGTTTTGAAAAGGATAAATTAGTCGTTGGTATAGTTATCGAAGTAACCCTGAATGAAGATTACGGGAGTGCCCTTATCACCGGAGCCGGAGGTAAGGTCGCAGAGAGAGCCAATGAGGTCGGTGAGGTTTCTGGGGGTGGTGCCTTCGGAAACCATGTTGCCAACGAGGCTTGCGCCGTCCTTGGCCTTGATACGCTCGGAGATGGCCTTCTGCAGTTCCTCGCCCTTCAGATCGCCGAAATCGTTATCGGCCAGATACTTCAGCTTCAGCTCGTTGGGAGTGCCGATGAGACCATCGGTGTAACCGGGGGAGACAACGGGGTCAGCCAGTTCCCAAATCTTGCCTGCGGGATCTTTGAAAGCGCCGTCGCCATAAATCATGGCTTCAACCTTCTTGCCGGTAGCCTCGCTCATGCGCTTGCCGATAGCATCGGCAATGGCCATGCAGTTTACGGGGAAGAGCTTAACGCTGTCATCAGTGGCCTTGTTGGAGCCAAGAAGACCATACTGGGGGTTATAACCGCTTCCGTCAACGCTCTCGGTGAGGAGGTCGTCAAGGCCGAGAACGGTCTTAACGCCGGCAGCCTTCAGAAGGCGCTTGCTGCGATTTCTGGAATGGATGTCGCAGGTGATAACGGCATCGGCATAGTCGGCAATGGCCTGAACGCGGTTAGCGAAGATAACCTCAACTTCGGCGCCCATCTTGCGAACCAGCTCGGAATAATACTCAACATAGTCCACACCGGTGAAGGGGTGAACAACCTGACCGAAGGCAGCGCGGAACTGCTCGAGGCTGAGGACATCGCGATAGGGATCGATGCCTGCTTCGTCAACGGCATCTATGCTGACAAGGTGGTTGCCAACCTCGTCAGAGGGATAAGAGAGCATAAGCACAACCTTTTCGCAGCCGCCGGCAATACCCATAAGGCAGTTTGCGAAACGGTTACGGCTGAGGATGGGGAAAGTTACGCCAACAGTCTTGCCGCCGGTCTTGGCTTTTACATCCTTGGAAATATTTTCAACGGTGGCATAGTTGCCCTGAGCGCGGGCTACGACGGACTCGGTTACTGCAACGATGTCCTTATCGTTTACTTCGATGCCATGTTCCTTAACTGCAGCGAGAACGGAGGATACAACAACCTCAACAATATCGTCGCCCTGACGTACGATGGGAGTTCTGATGCCGCGGGATACGGTGCCTATAAGTCTGCTCATTTATGATACCTCATTTGTAAAAAGATTCAAAATTTAACCAATACAACGCAATATTATAATACGGTTTTTTTTACTTGTAAATTATTTTTTTATATATTTCCAAATATTTTTTCACTCTCCGTAGCTGCTGCTAAGCTCCCCTTTTCGAACAAGATATTCGCTTGGAGTGAGGCCAAAAAGCTTCTTGAAAGAGCGCAGGAAGGATGAATATTCGGAAAAGCCCACACTCATGGCGGCCTCCGTTATGCCCTCCCCTTCCTCCAAAAGCCTTGCGGCGGCGGTGAGGCGTTTTTGGCAAATATAGTTATGAACAGTATAG
>JAZOUU010000152.1:0-1118 GCA_045658365.1 Faecousia sp.
TACCCGAAAGGAGGCGACTGGTATGAAGGTAAGAGATGTTATGAGCGGCAAGGTGGTCAGCGTGGCACCCGGCGAGAGCGTGGAGGTGGCTGCCCGGACTTTGGCACAATATAATATCGGCATTCTGCCGGTGTGCAGCAACGGCCAGCTGAAAGGTTTGGTGACCGACCGGGATCTGGTAACCCGCTGCCTGGCGGCAAACCGCGCTCCGGCAACCACCACCGTAGCCCAGGTCATGACCGACCGGCTGGTGACCGTAGGGCCGGATACGGATGTGTGCATGGCGGCCCATCTGATGGGATCCCGGCAGGTGCGCAGATTGCCTGTTGTGGACGGTGATCGGCTGTGCGGTATGGTGTCCCTGAAGGATCTGGCGGTCCGGGAAGAGACCTCCATGGATGCCGCGGATGCCCTGTCGGATATCAGCAGCAACATCTGTTAATAATGCACAAAAGCCGGGTCTGGATACTGTCTAAACTGCACGATTCGCCAATCTGAAAAAAACATGAAAAAAATCAAAAAAAAGTATTGACAAATGCGGCTTTGAGTGTTATCATATGCAAGCTGTCCGATGAACGGCGCCGAGCCGGGAGGCAGCGAACACTGTACCTTGTAAATTGAATAACGCAAAGACGAACAAACACCTTGGACAATTTATAATGGATTGTTTAAGTTTCGATTTATCGAATTAACAGCCAACGAAAATTCTTGAGTAATATTTGCTAGACAAATTTATTCAAAAACTTGATTTTAAGGCTTCGGCTTTAAGATACAATTTTTTGAGAGTTTGATCCTGGCTCAGGACGAACGCTGGCGGCGTGCCTAACACATGCAAGTCGAACGGGGTGTCGGGAGCTTGCTCCTGACACTTAGTGGCGAACGGGTGAGTAACGCGTGAGAAACCTGCCTCTCAGTGGGGGACAACAGTTGGAAACGACTGCTAATACCGCATAATGTATTCGGAGGGCATCCTCTGAATACCAAAGCTTTATGTGCTGAGAGATGGTCTCGCGTCTGATTAGCTAGATGGCGGGGTAACGGCCCACCATGGCGACGATCAGTAGCCGGTCTGAGAGGATGAACGGCCACATTGGGACTGAGATACGGCCCAGACTCCT
>JAZOUU010000153.1:0-1724 GCA_045658365.1 Faecousia sp.
CCTTGCAAAAGCGGGGGAGTATCTGCGCGCGCACAAACCGGATGTGACCGTATTGGATGCCCGTGCGGATAATATAAAGATCCCGGAACTGTTTATGGAGGAGGAAAGAGCCTACCTTGAAGGAAAATAAAGTGCCTGCCAATGTACTGGCAGGTTGGCTTGCAGTGGCAATGAGCGCCCCTTTTGTATATTTGGCAGGCAGGCAAAACTGGCTTGCTTTGTTGACGGTTGCTGCGATATGTGCCGCAGCTTTATGGGTCGTGTTGACCCGGCCCGTGGAAAGATTGTTATCCCATAGCATTTTCTGCTTGCTGGAGTTTGTGTTTTTGGCGGTGGCTTGCACAGTCACCGCCAAATGGTCTGCCCGGATTTGGCCCACAGGACAGGGCTATCCTGCAGTTCCCCTCACCCTGCTTGCCTTGGCTACGGCATCCGCCTTTTACGGCGTGAACAGAACGGCAAAAGGTGTGGGCGTTCTGTTCTGGGTGAGTACTATATTATATAGTATCCTTTTGGCCTTCGGGAGCAGGAATATCAAGGTGCAGTATTTGCAGCCTGTATGGGAAATCCCGGCGCCTGTGACCTGGTTTGTTTTACTGCTGCCCTGTGCTGCCCAGTTTTTGCCTCGTGAGCGAGCCGAAAAAGGAAAACACATACTACCGCTGATTTGCTTTTTGGCCGTTGGGTTTGGACTCTGGACAGAAGGGAATCTGTCTTCCAATGTGGCAAAAGTCTCCGCTTGGCCTTTCTATGAAGCAGGGGAGAGCATCCACCTGTTTGGCATTGCAAACCGTATCGAGCCGTTTATAAGTGTTGCCGCAACCGTAGGATATTACGGCCTGTTCAGTTTGCTCATCAGCGCAGGCGGATGCCTTGCAGAAAACATCAGAAGCGGATGGGGAAAATGGGGCGCAGTTACTATGGGAGCACTGTCAGCGCTTGGCTTGCTTTTGGAGGCCGAAATGCCCTGGTTTGTCCTTGCTGTGAGTGCATTTGTCCTTTGGGTAGCGCTGCCTGTTTTAGGCTCTCTTTTTCCTGAAAAAAAGTCGAAAAAAGAGCAAAATAATGCTTGACATTCCGGCACCTGTCTGGTAGGATATCCAAGGCTTCCGGAAAAACCGGCTGCGGCAAGAAAAATGTTGAGAAATGTGAAAAAAGTTCTTGACAATGGTTTTGTGCCGTGTTAGAATAAGCAGGCTCACCGCTCTGCGGTTGGCGATGTACCTTGTAAATTGAATAACGCAAAGACGAACAAGTAACACCTTGGACAATTTAAATTGTTTAAGTTTCGAGTAATCGAATTTAAGCCAACGAAAATTCTTGAGTAAAATTTGCTAGACAAATTTTCTTAAAAACATGATTTTAGAGCTACGGCTTTAAGATACAATTTTTTGAGAGTTTGATCCTGGCTCAGGACGAACGCTGGCGGCGTGCCTAACACATGCAAGTCGAACGGGGTGATTTCCTTCGGGAGATCGCTTAGTGGCGAACGGGTGAGTAACGCGTGAGAAACCTGCCTTTCAGTGGGGGACAACAGTTGGAAACGACTGCTAATACCGCATGATGCAGCTAGGGGGCATCCCCTTACTGCCAAAGCTTTATGTGCTGAAAGATGGTCTCGCGTCTGATTAGCTAGTTGGTGAGGTAACGGCTCACCAAGGCGACGATCAGTAGCCGGTCTGAGAGGATGAACGGCCACATTGGGACTGAGATACGGCCCAGAC
>JAZOUU010000154.1:0-36457 GCA_045658365.1 Faecousia sp.
ACATATGTAAAAATCCCTTTCCAATGGTAATTTTTCTATAAAAGTTACAAACCGGTTACGGATTATAGCACAATGATTACGAATTGTCAAGGCTTTCAGCCTGCGGAAAGGGAGATTTCTAGGGTAATTTTGCACAAAAAACCGGCTTTTGGCAGAATTTTCGAGAGCCCTGCGAAAAAGTAACAGATTCATCATAACCACCGGCCGTGCCGATGGTATTCTTATGCAAAAAGAGCGCCGCTGCGGTTTGCGCAGCGGCGCTTAAGGGATGTAATTACAGGTATTTCTTCAGTGCGTCGGAAGCTAGGTTAGGATCATCGGAAATGGTGATGGTGATGTTCATGTTGTTAGCTTCGGCAAAGCCGGCGCACCAAACCACAAACTCTTCGCCCACCGCCCGGTCGGTGCCGATGGTCTTGTAAAGGTTATCGATGTAAACGTTGGTAATATCAAAATTGCCGGCATGGAGTCCGCTCAGGAAGCCCTTCAGCATATCGCTGGTGGAGATGGCGTATTCCTGAGAGTCTACCAAACGGACGCGGTAGTTGACATCATAGGTTAATTTCTTGCCGTACTCGATGCATACAATGTCACCGTTGGCCTTGGTCAGGGTTTCATTGATGGAATCAAGCAGCTTCTTAGTCTTGCCGGTGCCCTTCAGGCCCATAATAACTTGAATCATAGGATTGTCCTCCTTTGCTATGACAGCCGGTGGCTGTATGGTAATTTTAACAGCTAACGGCCAAATTTGCAATAGGTAATTTGGGGAAAAACAATAATTTTTTTAAACCTCGTAACCGGGCTTGCCCAAAAGCTGGAACATATTTCGCTTGTAGAATTCCACACCGGGCTGATTGAAGGGGTTTACGCCCAGCATATAGGCAGAAACACCGCAGCACAGCTCCAGGAAATAGAACATTTCACCCAGCTTTTCGTCATTCAGCGGGCCCATGTCCATGGTAATGACGGGAACACCGCCGTCCACGTGGGCGGCCAGGGTGCCGAGATATGCCTGCTCGTCCACGAAGTCCAGAGTCTTGCCAGCCAGATAGTTCAGACCGTCCAGGTTCTTCACATCGGAGCCTACGGTTGCAGTCTGCTCGGGGGCATCGAAGCGGATCATGGTTTCAAAGATGTTCCGCTCGCCCTGCTGGATCATCTGACCCAGGCTGTGCAGGTCGGCAGTGAATTCCACGGATACCGGGAAAATACCCTTGCCGTCCTTGCCCTCGGATTCACCGAAGAGCTGCTGCCACCAGCCGCCCATCATTTTGTAGCCGGGCTCCCAGGATGCCATGATCTCTGTGGTCTTGCCGTTGCGGTACAGCAGATTCCGGACACCGGCGTAAAGCCACACGGGGTTTTCGAAGGAGCGCAGCCGGTTGTAGCCCTCCATGGCCTCGTAAGCGCCGGCCATGACCTTGCGGATATCAATGCCGGCCACAGCCATGGGCAGCAGACCCACAGCGGTCAGCACGGAGAAACGGCCGCCGGCAGCAGGGGGAATGACGAAGGTTTCCCAACCTTCTTCCGTAGCCATTTGACGCAGCGCGCCCTTGGCGGGGTCGGTGATGGCGTAGATCCGCTTTTTGGCGCCGTCGGTGCCGTATTTACGTTCCAGCATCCACTTCAGGCTGCGGAATGCTATGGCAGGCTCCGTGGTGGTGCCGGACTTGGAGATCACCGCCAGGGAGAAATCCTTTCCTTCCAGCAGTCGCATCAGTTCGTTCCATGCCCGGGTGCTGAGAGTGTTGCCGGCAAAGAAGATCTGGGGGTCGCCCTTGCCTCTGCCTACATTGCGGTTGCAGCCCTGCAGCAGCTCGATGGCGGCCCGGGGGCCCAGATAGCTGCCGCCGATGCCGACGACAACGAATACATCGGAATCGGAGCGGATCTTATCCGCAGCCCGGCGAATCCGGAGCTGTTCTTCGGTTTCCTCCTTGGTGGGCAGGTTCAGCCAGCCCAGAAAATCATTGCCTGCACCGGTGCCCTCGGTGAGGGTTCTGTGTGCATTAGCCACTTCTTTCTCAATGCTCAGAAGATCCGGCAGAGACAGCTGACCCCACACATTGGAGATGTCTACTTTAATCATGGTATAATCCTTCCTTTTTGCTTGAATTTTTATCTGGTTTATATGTTACCGCAAATTGAAAGGAAACGCAAGGGCTTCGACAGAACTTCCTTTGATTTCTTGAAAAATTATAAAATTACTATTGACAATCATGCGACCATGTGATATTATCAAGTAAACACAAACAAAAGGAGGTGTCCCCATATGCAGTGGACGATTCCCGGAACGGTTCTGCCTTCTCCTATAGAAGAAGCGGATTTGCTGGAAGAAAGATTTTCTGCCATGTTTCTGGGCGGCGGCATGGTGCTCAGCCAGGTGGCGGCAGTAACGGGTTTAGAGCCTTACACCGTTCAAAACTGGGTGAAGCGGGGCTTTTTGACCAAGCCAGTGCAAAAGAGGTATACTTTGCGGCAGTTATGCCGGATTATGAACATTAATATGCTCAAATCCGCCCTGCCCATGGAGGAAATTTGCGGATTGCTCAGTTACATCAACGGTCATCTGGATGACGAGTCAGACGATATGATTGATGATACCCGGCTATATTTCCTCTTTGTGCGGATCGCATCTCATCATCGGCGGATGCACGATCAGGCAGGCAGGGATCTAAAGCTGGAGGAAGTGCTTGCGACTTATGAAGAACCCATCCCCGGCGCCCGGGAGCGGGTAAAGCAGGTGCTGCAGATCATGCTCACCGCTTGGGCGGCAGCCCTTTTGCGGCAGCAGGCGGAGCAGATGGTGCAGGAACTAAAAGTGCCTCAGAAGTAAAAACGGATACGCTTTGTATCCCGGAAATATCAGTAAATAAGGAGAAATGTGTTATGGAATTTGACGGAAGTTACAGCTTTTCCTTTGGAAGAAAGAGAAAACTGCCGGACAGAAAAAAGATTGCGAAAATCGCCGTTATCGCGGCAGTGGTGATCTTTGTGCTGATCGGAGTACTGACCAGTTTTTACACTGTGGACGACAAGCAGCAGGCGGTGGTGACCACCTTTGGTAAGTACACCGATATTACCGGCGCAGGTCTGCATTTCAAGCTGCCCTATGGAATCCAGCAGGTTCATAAGGTGGATGTGAATGTTTACCAGAAAATCGAACTGGGATATGGCAGCGCAAGTAACGGCGGTTACGCGACGAAGACCAGTGAAAGCACTATGATTACCGGCGACTACAATATTGTCAATGTGGACTTTTTTGTGGAGTACAAGATTTCCAATCCTGTTCAGTATCTGTTTTCTTCTAACGATCCCGAACTGATTCTGAAGAATCTGATCCAAAGTCAGGTTCGTAACGTGGTAGGATCTTCCACCGTTGACTCGGTGCTCACCGACGGCAAGGAGAACATTCAGCTGCAAGTTAAGGAGCTGGTGGCGGAGATCCTGGCGGAGTATGATATCGGCCTGACTCTGGTGGATGTAAGAATCCAGGATTCCGAGCCCCCCACGCTTCAGGTCATTGAAGCATTCAAGGCGGTGGAAACCGCCAAGCAGAACGCGGAGGCTGTGGTCAACGATGCCATTGCCTACCAAAATGCCCAGCTTCCCGATGCCCAGGCCCGGGCAGACAAATTGCTGCAGAACGCCCAGTTTTTGAAGCAGAAACGAATCAACGAGGCCATTGAGGCTGTGGCCATGTTTGAAGCTATGTATGCAGAATATGCCAACAACCCGGACATTACCCGCTCCCGGATGTACTTTGAGGCTATTTCCGAGATTCTTCCTGATGTGAAGCTGTATATCAATACCGGCAGCAATTCGGATGTGGATATTCTGCTGCCCCTGGAATCTTTGGCAGGAGGGAATTAAACTATGAAAAAAGGAATTATTATTGCAGCCATCGCATTGCTGCTGATTATTGTGGCGGCATCCTCTGTGTATACCGTGAGAGAGGATCAGTCTGCCTGTATTTTCCGCTTTTCGGAAATTGTCAAAACGGAAGATGAGGCAGGACTCCATTTTAAGATCCCCTTTGTGGACACTGTGGAGTACTTCTCCAAAGCAACTATGTTCTACGACATTCCGCCCTCTGATGTACTGACTTCTGACAAGCAGAACATGACTGTGGACTGCTACATTCTCTGGCATATTGCAGATCCCCAGCAGTTCTACCGGGCATTGGGAACTACCACCGTTGCCGAGGAGCGGCTGGATGCTATCACCTACAATGCCCTCAAGACCGCTATGGGTACTCTGGCACAGGCGGACATCATCAATATGAATGACGGCGCGGAGCGCAACGAAATCTATGAAAGCATCACCACTACGGTGGATGCCCAGGCAAAGGCCTACGGCATCAAGGTGGAGGACGTAAAAATCAAGCAGTTTGACCTGCCGGATTCCAATCTGAACGCTGTGTATACCCGTATGATTTCCGAACGGAATCAGATGGCGGAGAAGTACACCGCCGACGGTAATTACAAGGCTTCCGTTCTCCGCAATGATGTGGATAAGCAGGTAAATATCCTTGTGTCCAATGCAGAGGCGGAGGCCGCCAAGCTGGTGGCAGAGGGCGAGGCGGAATATATGAAGCGTCTGGCAGCTGCTTATGATACCCCGGAGAAAAAGGAATTTTACGAATTTACTCTGGCTCTGGATGCCCTGAAAAAGAGCCTGACCGGTGAGGAAAAGACGGTCATTCTGGATGAGGATTCTGAGCTGGCGAAGATTCTCATGGGCGCGAAGTAGTCGGAGCAATGGAGAATATGAAATACGGCTTCGGTGTTGATCTGGGCGGTACAACGGTAAAGATCGCCAGTTTTCTGCTTGACGGCACTATGCTGGATAAGTGGGAAATCCCTACGGACAGAGCGGAAAACGGAGGGAATATTCTGCCGGATATTGCCGCATCTCTGAAAGAATACCGGGAAAAGAAAGGGTGGAAGATCTCTCAGATCCTGGGCATCGGCATCGGCGTTCCCGGAGCGGTCAATTCCCGGGGCGTGGTGAACAAATGCGATAATTTAGGCTGGGGCGTGGTGGATGTCCCCAAGACCCTCTCGGGGCTGACCGGACTTCCGGTCCAGGCAGGAAACGATGCCAATATGGCAGCGTTGGGCGAGGCATGGAAAGGCGGCGGCCAGGGCTGCGACAATATGCTTTTCGTGACTTTTGGCACCGGCGTAGGCGGCGGAATTATTTTAAACGGCCGGCCGCTGAACGGCGCTCACGGCTCTGCAGGTGAAATCGGGCATTTGGTCTTGGAGCCGGAGGAAACGGAAACTTGCGGCTGCGGTAAGCGGGGCTGCGCGGAGCAGTATTGCTCCGCCACCGGCATCGTCCGGCTGGCGAAAAAGCATTTGGCTGCCGACACCCGGGAAAGTATATTGCGGCAGGGCAATAATCTTTCCTGCAAGGATATGTTTGATGCCGGAGCAAAGGGAGATGTGTTGGCCCTTGAGGTTTTGGCGCAGGTCTATGACTATATGGGCAGGCTTTTGGCCAATGTGTGCAACACCCTGGATCCGGAAGTGGTGGTGCTGGGGGGCGGTGTCAGCCGGGCCGGGCAGCCGCTGCTGGAGGGCGCATACAAGGCATTTGGGAAGTATGTGTATCACAGCTGCGCGGATATCCGCTTTCGGCTGGCTACATTGGAAAACGATGCCGGTGTCTGCGGTGCATTTAAGCTGGTATTGGATGCCCAAGCATAATGGAAATAAGGTATCCGCCAGGGAAACCTGGCGGATACTTTTTAAGCAAGGAAAACGGTTGCGTCGAAAAAGATATTCTGATATAATAAAATAAAGAAATCGAAAGGTGGCTATTCCATGAAAAAGAGAGCGTTGGTGGCGATCGTATTAGCACTTTCGCTGTTGTTTAGCGGCTGTGGCATCGTAGATATCGGTGGCTGGCTCGGGGAATTGGATGGAATCATGGAACCCCAGATCTCCTTCTCCCAAATGGAATATACCCGCCCCGATCTGGACGCTTTGGAACAGGCGGCTCAGGCTGTGGAGAAGAAACTGTCCCAAAAACCCATCGTGGAATCTCTCATGGAGCAGGTGTATGCCTTTTACGGCTGCTACCACGATTTTTACACCAACTATGCCCTGGCAAATATCCATTTCTGCAAAAATTTGTCGGACACTTACTGGGAGCAGGAGTATAATTACTGCCTGGAAGCCTCCGCTCAGGTGGATGCCCGGCTGGACCAGATTTTGAATGCCTTGGCAGGTTCCCCTTTGCGGGAAGCGCTAGAGAGAGAGGACTACTTTGGCCCTGGCTTTTTCGATGGCTATTCGGGAGAGAGCCTGTGGAACGAGGAATTTACCGCACTTATGGAGCAGCAGGCTCGGCTGGAAAGTGAATACTATGATCTTTGCGCCCAAGCGGTAGAGGTTCCTTACTATTCCGATACCTATTTTGAAACCTATGGCGCTCGAATGGCGGAGATCCTGGCAGAGCTTGTCAAGCTGCGGCAGGACATCGCCAGGGAGGCAGGATATCCGGATTATCTCAGCTTTGCCTATGATTTTTACTATTACCGGGATTATACCCCGGCCCAGGCTGCGCAGCTTCTGGGGGGCATCCGGACAAATTTGGTGCCTATTTACCGGCAGACGGCAAAGAGCGATGTGTGGGAGATCGGAAACAGAGTTTGCTCCCAAAGCCAGACCTTTTCTTATGTAAAAAGCACCGCATCCGCTATGGGTGGAAAGGTAAATGAGGCCTTTACCCAAATGGAACAGCTGGGACTGTATGATATTTCCTATGGGGAAAACAAATACGATGCATCCTTTGAGGTATTTTTGCCCTCTTACAGCGTGCCCTATGTGTTTGTCAATCCCACGGGCACGACCTATGACAGACTGACCTTTGCCCATGAATTCGGCCACTTCTGTAACGACTATGCTTCTTTCGGCACGATTGTCGGTGTGGATGTGGCGGAGGTGTTCTCCCAGGGCATGGAGTATTTGAGCCTTTGTTACGGGGAAACTCCCGAGGGGCTTACGGAGCTGAAAATGGCGGACAGTCTGGCTATCTATGTGGAGCAGGCTGCCTATGCCAGCTTCGAGCAGCAGATGTATGCCATGGAAGATGTTACACCGGAAAAGCTGGAACAGCTGTATGATCGGGTGGGAAAGGAATACGGTCTGGATGTTTGGGGCTGGGACAGCCGCAGCTTTGTGGCTATTACCCACTTTTTCACCGCACCGGTATATATCGTCAGCTACATAGTCAGTAACGATTCTGCCCTGCAGCTATATCAAATGGAACTGGAAACTAAGAGGCAGGGTCTTGCCTGTTTGGAAGAGAATCTGGACACCCAGGAAGCGGGGTTCATGGCATTTTTACAATCTGCCGGACTGGAAAGCCCTTTTGAAGAGGGAAGATTGGAGAAAGTTGCCCAGCTGTTTTCGGGACATCTCCTGTCATAAAAAGAACGCCGCAAAAGCGGGCTTCTCATAAGGAAGTTTAATTCAATTTGATTCGCAGAAAACAAAGATGAACCCCGACGGACTTTTGTCTGTCGGGGTATTTTATATTATGAGTCAAAACATTTCCGTTCTATGCCTTGTCAATCCATTGCATAGATTTACAATCAAAAAACAGTTCAACTTCATTTTCCCAATTTAAAAATTCATAGCAAGTCATTTTCAATACATTATTATTCCACTCAATAAATTCCAAACTGTCGGGGTTAATGGGTGTATCTATTCTTTTTATATCCTTTATTTTGGGGGTAGTAAACATCTCGAAATTATACCCATCTGTAACGAAAACATCTCCAAGCGGACTTGCAGTTATACCAACATATGTCGGTTGAGAAAGATATTCTATCACTTCTGCGCTATCTATGTCTAAAACATACATATGATCTGATGTCAAAATAACAACTATACCTAATTTTTGCGATATAGATACTCCTTTATAACTTCCTCTGAATTCGCCACACCATTCTCCACTCTCATCAATGAATTTTATCCATATCCAATCTCGCGAATTCCAAACAGTATTAATATCATATATTTTTTCGAAATACTCGCCGTCATGCGGTTGTTCGATATGTTCTGCACCTATAATCATAAATAGATCCTCTTTGTATTTATTTTATCGCCAGTTTCGCCTTTGTATTACAAAGGCTTCGGGCAAAGCCCATACCCCTAAAGATGCACGAGCGTGTTCGAAGGCTCTCTCCGGGAGGGAGCTCCCGACGAAGTCGGGTGAGGGAGAGCGCGTAATAATAAAGTTTAATCTAAGCTCAAAGTAACGCAGGCTCCTTCCGTCACGCTCCGCGTGCCACCTCCCTCTCGGAGGGAGGCTTTTCGTTAATTCCATTATAACACAAATCGGCAGGGAAACAAGTTCTCTGCCGAAATTTGTTTGTAGGGGCGTTCATCGAACGCCCGCGGGCGACCATTGGTCGCCCCTACGGTTAAACATCCTTATGAGAAGGAGCGTAAGCGGCGTTCTTTTTATGAAAACAGAGTCTGATCCAAATGGCGGTTTTTGATGGTGGCATACAATGCGATGCCCAAAGTCAAGAGTACAGCGGTTTCTCCGAGGGCTACATATCCGGCGTTGAGGAGGAAACCGCCGCCGATATAGAAAGCCAGCTCCCAGCCTACCAAAAGGCCGTTGAAAAGTCCGGGCATCAAAAGCGAAAAAAGGGGAATGCCTTTCAGCGTTTTGTATCGGGCAAGCCACATGGCGCCGGCCGCCAAAAGGGAGGCCAGACTTCCTACCAGAAAATCCAACGGCAGCGCCGCGCCGGAGGTCAGGTTAAATAGGAAGCATCCCAAGGTCAGCCCCGGAATGGCAGCCGGGGTAAACAGCGCAAGAACGCACAATGCTTCCGAGGCCCGGAACTGGATTGCCAGGGTGGTGCCTGCGGGCCATAGGATATTTTGACAGTGGGTCAGCGCTGCGTACAACGCGGCAATGACAGCCGATTGCACCAGGAAACGAACTTTCTTCTTCATAATAATACTCCTAAAACAAAAAACGGGCGCTGTTCGCGCCCATAAAAAACAAAACAGGCGCAAAGCGCCCATCCGATTCCCTAGTTTTGTTTACCGACAGGATGGTCACGAACTGTCCTATATCATTGCTGTGATTATAAAACAAATTGCGAAGGGTGTCAAGAACGGTCAGAATTTTTTCTTATTCCCACTATCTTTTTTATTCACAACTATGTATAATATAGAAAAATATGAAATCGGAGGGATTTCTATGTCGAACACTTCTTTGATTTTGGATGGCCAGCGGAAGGCAGGACTGGATGCTGGATTTCTGGCTGCATTTTATACCGCGCCCCAGCGGTATTTTTCTGCCCCGGGCCGTACGGAGATCGGCGGCAACCATACCGACCATCAACGGGGTCGGGTATTGGCGGCAGCGGTGAATCTGGATACTGTGGCGGCGGTTTCTTTGAACGGCACGGATACCATTCGTGTGCTGTCCAAGGGCTACCCCATGTGCCAGGTGAAGGTGACGGAGCTGCAGCCGGTAGAGTCGGAAATCAATTCCACCCCGGCGCTGATTCGGGGTGTGGCGGCGGCTTTCGCCCAAAGAGGCTGCGTTCTTTCCGGTTTTGATGCCTATGTGGAATCCACGGTGCTGCCCGGCTCTGGCTTAAGTTCCTCGGCTGCCTTCGAGGTGCTGATGGGTACGATTATCAACTGCCTGTTCTTTGGCGGAAAGGTCAGCCAGCCGGAGATTGCTCAGATCGGACAGTATGCAGAGAATGTCTTTTTCGGAAAGCCCTGCGGACTGATGGATCAGACCGCCTCTGCGGTGGGCGGACTTGTGACCATCGACTTTGGGAAAAAGGATGCGCCGATGATCGCCTCCGTGGATTTTGACTTTGCTGCCTGCGGTCATGCCCTGTGCATCATCGACAGCGGCGCTGACCATGCGGATCTGACCGACGAATATGCTGCCGTGACCCGGGAATTTAAGGATCTTTGCGCCCACTTCGGCAAGGAAGTGCTGACACAGGTGGAGGAAGAGGATTTTTATGCCGCCATCCCTGCTTTGCGAGCGGAATGCGGCGACCGGGCGGTAATGCGCGGTATCCATGAATATGCGGAAAATAAGCGGGTGACGCAGCAGGTCAAGGCGCTGGAAAGCGGCGATTTCGATACTTTCCTGAAACTGGTGAAGGAAAGCGGTTATTCTTCTTATATGTACTTACAGAACGTGATTCCTGCCGGCTATGTCCGGCATCAGGATATGGCGGTGGCTCTGGGACTGTGCGAATATTATCTCCGGGGTCAGGGTGCTTACCGGGTTCATGGCGGCGGCTTTGCCGGTACGGTGCAGGCCTTTGTGCCCTTTGAACTGCTGGATTCCTTCCGGGCAGGCATCGATTCCGCTCTGGGGCAGGGCGCATGCCATATTCTGTCCATCCGTCCTCAGGGCGGCGTGGAAATGGAGGTTTAAGGATGCAGATTGAAACCTATATCGATTCTCTGGTGTCCTATGCCATGAACACCGGTCTGGCAGAGCCGGAAGACCACATGGTATTGACAAACCGGCTGCTTCAGCTCCTGGGAAAGGACGACTATGTTCCCTCTGAGGAACCCCAGTCCGAAGATTTGGAAGAGATCCTTACCGCCTTGGTGGACTATGCCTGCAAGCGGGGGCTGTGTGAAGACAATATTACTGCCCGGGATCTGTTTGACACCAAGCTGATGGGCGCGCTGACTCCCATGCCCCGGGAAGTGATCCGCACTTTTTGGGAAAAGTATGCCCGCAGTCCTCAGGAGGCCACGGACTGGTACTATAAATTCAGCTGCGATACGGATTATATCCGCCGCTACCGCATTGCCAAGGACATGCGCTGGAAGTATGAAAGTGATTACGGCGAGATGGATATTACCATCAATCTGTCCAAACCGGAAAAAGACCCTAAGGCCATTGCAGCGGCAAAAAATGCTCCTCAGTCCAGCTATCCCAAGTGCCAGCTGTGCCCGGAAAATGAGGGCTATGCCGGCCGGATGAACCATCCTGCCCGGCAAAATCACCGGATCATCCCCATCCAGGTTGCCCAGCAGGACTGGTGTCTGCAATACAGCCCCTATGTGTATTATAATGAGCATTGCATTGTTTTTAATCAGCAGCACATCCCTATGAAGATCGACCGGTCGGCTTTTGAAAAGCTGCTGGATTTTGTGGGCGCATTCCCTCACTATTTTGTCGGCTCCAATGCAGATCTGCCCATTGTGGGCGGCTCTATTTTAAGCCATGAGCATTTCCAGGGCGGCCATTATACCTTTGCTATGGAAACCGCCCCGGTGGAGCAGGAAGTTCGCTTTAAAGGCTACGAGGGCATTCAGGCTGGCATTGTAAAATGGCCCATGAGTGTGCTGCGCTTAAATGGCGACGATCCGAAAGAGATTGCGGATCTGGCAGAGAAAATTCTGAATGTCTGGAGAGAGTATTCCGACGAATCCGTAGGCGTGGTGGCCTATTCTGACGGGGAGCCCCACAATACCATCACCCCCATCGCCCGCCGTCGGGGAGAGAAGTATGAGCTGGATTTGGTGCTGCGGTGTAATATCACAAGCGATGAGCATCCTTTGGGCGTGTTCCATCCCCATGCCGACAAGCATCATATTAAAAAGGAGAACATCGGTCTGATCGAGGTCATGGGTCTGGCGGTGCTTCCCAGCCGGCTGAAAGGGGAGCTGACTGCGTTGGCGGAAGCGCTGGTCACAGGCGGGGATATTGATGCAGATGCAGCTTTGTCCAAGCATGGACCCTGGGTGGAGGAACTGAAAAAGCAGTATACCTTTACTTCTGAAAATGCGCTGGAGATTCTCCTGCAGGAAACCGGAAAGGTATTTTCTCAGGTGCTGGAGGATGCCGGTGTCTACAAGAATACGCCCCAAGGCAGGGAAGCGTTCCTGCGGTTTGTTCAGGCAGTAAACAGCTAAACAGAATAAGGTGCAGTTTCGAAAGAGACTGCACCTATTTTTTTGGATAAAAAAGCAAGGCAGGTATAAGTTTTGGGAAAAATTAAAAAATAATTCAAAAAGCACCTCTTGACAAGTTTAGCACTCTCTGGTATAGTGTGCTTAGCACTCAGAGAGAATGAGTGCTAAACAAAGGAGGATGCTTCATGGAACTGACCGACCGGAAAAAGAAGGTACTGCGCTCCATTGTGGATCTATATATCCGGACGGCTGAGCCCGTTGGCTCTAAGGCCATTGCCGAGCTGCCGGACATGAACTATTCCTCCGCCACCATTCGCAATGAGATGGCGGAGCTGACCAATCTGGGATATCTGGAACAGCCCCACACTTCTGCAGGACGGATCCCGTCCCCGGCGGGATACCGGCTGTATGTGGATGAGCTGATGCTGGATTACCGGCTGAGCATGGATGAAACCAAGTCCATCAGCAATGCCATCGAGGAGAAAATGCACCGGGTGGACCGGCTGGTGGAAAAGGTCGCCAAGCTGGTGTCCCAGGCGACGGATCTGCCGGCGATTTCCGTGGCATCCCGACAGGGAGGGGCGACGGTAAAGCGCTTCGAGCTGATTCCCTCCGGCAGCGGCAATGTGATCTTAGTGATAATGCTCAGCAATGAGGAAGTGGTCAACAAGCTGATCCGGCTTCCCCTTTCTGTGGAAGATGGGGACTTAAAGCTGCTGTCTGCGCTGCTGAATGCCACGTTGGTTGACCAGAGCGCGGAAGAGATCACTTCTGGGCTGATGGAGCGGATCATGAATTCCGCCGCATCGGCAGCAGGCCTTGTGCCGGTGATTTTGGAGTTCACGCTGGATACCCTGCGGCGGCAAAGTACCACCAATATGGCGGTGGCGGGCCGGGCAAGACTTCTGCAGCAGCCGGAATATCACGATATCCAGAAGGCCCAGCGGATGCTGACCACCTTGGATGAGGATGCCTTGGGCAATCTTCCGGCCATTATGGAAAACGCCAACGGCACCAAGGTGCTGGTAGGCCCGGAGAACATCACAGAAGAATTGAAGGACACCTCGGTGGTCATGACAAAATTCGACATCGGCGATGGCCTGCAGGGCATGATCGGTGTGGTAGGCCCCACCCGGATGGACTACGCAAAGGTCACCGCAAGACTGAGCTATTTTGCGGAAAGCTTAAGTAAAATGTTTGCAAAGCCCGAGCAGCCCCAGCTGCCGGAGGCTGCGCCCCATGAGGAGGATTAACGGTGGCGAAAAAAAGTAAAGAGACCCAGGAAACGCCCGTGGAGGAGACTGTGGAAACTACCGTGGAAGAAACGGTGGAGGTCAATCCCTTTGAGGAAAAATTCAACATAGAACACGACGCCCATCTGCGTCTGGCCGCGGAATTTGACAATTTCCGCAAACGCACCGCCAAGGAAAAGGACAGCGCCTATCAAAACGGAAAGGCTGATGCGGTGGAAAAGCTTCTGCCGGTGTACGATAATCTGGCAAGAGCCTTAAAGCAGGAAACGGCCGATGCCGCTTTCAAAAAGGGCGTGGAAATGACCATGACGGAGCTTGTGAAGATTCTGGACACCCTGGGTGTGGAAATCTTCGGAGAAGAGGGCGAGCTTTTCGACCCCAATCTGCACAACGCGGTGCTCCATGTGGATGACGATTCCGTTGCGGAAAACACCATCACTCAGGTGTTCCAGCAGGGCTTTAAAATGGGTGAAAAAATCGTCCGCTTTGCCATGGTGCAGGTGGCGAACTAAAAAGCCTCCCTTATGTAAAGGGAGGTGGCTCGCCGAAGGCGAGACGGAGGGATTGTCAATCCCCCAGTCACGGTTGGTACCGTGACAGCCCCCTTTGCACAAGGGGGCCTTGAAAGAGGCAAACAATTTAACTTTCATATAGGAGGAACATTATTATGGGTAAAATTATTGGTATCGACTTGGGAACCACCAACTCTTGCGTTGCCGTTCTGGAAGGCGGCGAGCCTGTTGTCATCGCCAATGCAGAAGGCGGCAGAACCACTCCCTCTGTGGTTGCATTTTCCAAGACCGGTGAGCGTATGGTAGGCCAGGTTGCTAAGCGCCAGGCAGTTACCAACGCCAGCCGCACCATCGCTTCCATCAAGCGCCACATGGGCGAAAACTATCATGCAGACGTGGACGGCAAGGGCTACACTCCCCAGGAGATCAGCGCCATGATCCTGCAGAAGCTGAAGGCTGACGCAGAAGCTTATCTGGGACAGACTGTCACCGAAGCTGTTATCACCGTTCCCGCTTACTTCTCCGACTCTCAGCGGCAGGCCACCAAGGATGCCGGTAAGATTGCCGGCCTGGAGGTTAAGCGGATCATCAACGAGCCCACCGCGGCTGCGCTGGCTTACGGCCTGGACAAGGAAACCGAGCAGAAGATCATGGTCTATGACCTGGGCGGCGGTACCTTCGACGTGTCCATTTTGGACATCGGCGACGGTGTCATCGAGGTTCTGGCTACCGCCGGCGATACCAAGCTGGGCGGCGATGACTTCGACCAGAGAATCATGGACTACCTGGTTGCCGAGTTCAAAAAGGCTGAGGGTATTGACCTGAGTAAGGACAAGGGCGCTATGCAGCGTCTGAAGGAAGCCGCCGAAAAGGCCAAGATCGAGCTGTCCGGCATGACCACTACCGAAGTCAATCTGCCCTATATTACTGCCGATGCCAACGGCCCCAAGCACCTGGATGTTACACTGTCCCGGGCAAAGTTCAATGAGCTGACTGCCGATCTGGTGGAGCGGACCATGAAGCCCGTCAAGCAGGCCCTGTCCGATGCAGGACTGAAGCCTGCAGACCTGCACAAGGTGCTGCTGGTTGGCGGTTCTACCCGTATTCCTGCGGTGCAGGATGCGGTAAAGGGCATCACCGGCAAGGAAGGCTTTAAGGGCATCAACCCCGACGAATGTGTTGCTGTGGGCGCTGCCATCCAGGGCGGTGTTCTCACCGGCGACGTGCAGGATATCCTGCTGCTGGACGTGACCCCACTGTCCCTGGGCATTGAGACCATGGGCGGCGTGTTCACCCGGCTGATCGACCGCAACACTACCATCCCCACCCACAAGAGCCAGATCTTCTCCACCGCTGCTGACGGTCAGACCTCCGTTGAGGTTCACGTGCTGCAGGGCGAGCGTGAGATGGCTGCTTACAATAAGACTCTGGGCCGCTTCCAGCTGTCCGGAATCGCTCCCGCTCCCCGTGGTGTTCCTCAGATCGAGGTTACCTTCGACATCGATGCCAACGGCATCGTAAAGGTCTCTGCCAAGGATTTGGGCACCGGTAAGGAGCAGAATATCTCCATCACCGCCTCTACCAACCTTTCTCAGGAAGACATCGACAAGGCTGTCCGTGAAGCCGAGCAGTTCGCTGCCGAGGATAAGGCCAAGAAGGAAGAGGTCGACACTCACAATATGGCCGACCAGACTGTCTATCAGACCGAAAAGACCCTGGCCGACCTGGGCGACAAGATTTCCGACAGCGAAAAGGCCGACATCCAGGCCGCTGTGGATAAGCTGAAGGAAGCCAACAAGGGCACCGACCTGGCTGCTATCAAGGCTGCTACCGAGGAAGTCCAGAAGGCATTCTATGCGGTGTCTGAAAAGCTGTATCAGCAGGCAAATCCCCAGGGTCAGCCTGGCGCTCAGCCCGGTGACGACGGCGTGGTGGATGCCGATTATGAAACCGTAGACTAAGTTTCTTAAGCCAAAGGGGCGGAGAACCTCCGCCCCTTCTTGGTGTATTTGAGAAAAGCCTCCCTTGTGTAAAGGGAGGTGGCTCGCCGTTAGGCGAGACGGAGGGATTGTTAATGTCGGAACCAGACAATCCCCCAGTCAGCTTCGCTGACAGCCCCCTTTGCACGAGGGGGCCTTTAGTGGGGCTAAGCAACGAGGTGAGATTATGGCAGACAATAAACGGGATTACTACGAGGTGCTGGGTGTCCAAAAGGGCGCCAGCGCTGAGGAAATCAAAAAGGCTTACCGAAAGCTGGCAATGAAGTATCACCCGGACCGGAATCCCGGAGATAAGGATGCGGAAGCCAACTTTAAAGAAGTGGGCGAAGCTTACGAAATTCTTTCCGACGATGACAAGCGCAGCCGCTATGACCAATTCGGCTTTGCCGGTGTAGACCCCAATTTCGGCGCAGGCGCCGGCGGCGGTTACGGCGGTGGGTTTGGCGGCTTTAGCGGGTTCGGTGATTTTGGCGACCTGGGAGATATTTTTGGTGAGTTTTTCGGTGGCGGCAGCCGCCGCAGCAGCCGCAACGGACCTCTTCGGGGCGAGGACGTGGGCGCCCGGTTGGAACTGACCTTTGAGGAAGCAGCCTTTGGCTGCGAAAAAGAGGTGTCGGTGCAGCGGATTGAAAACTGCGCGGAATGTCACGGCAGCGGCTCTGCAGACGGCGCAGTGGAAACTTGCTCTTATTGCCGCGGCAGCGGTCAGGTACGTACTACCCAGAGTTTTATGGGTATGCAGATGCAGTCCACCTCCGTGTGTCCCCAGTGCAGCGGACGGGGCAAGATCATAAAGACTCCCTGTAATACCTGCAAGGGAAAGGGCAAGGTGCGCCGTACACAGAAAATCAAGGTGAAGATCCCTGCCGGTGTGGACAGCGGACAGAGCGTGCGGGTCCGGGGTGAGGGTTGCGTGGGCAGCAATGGCGGCCCCAATGGCGATGTTTTGGTGCAAATCGGCATCCGCCGCCACCCGATCTTCAGCCGCCGGGATACTACGGTGCTTTGCGAAGTACCCATTACCTTTGCTCAGGCGGCATTGGGCGCGCAGATCGAGGTGCCTACTTTGGACGGCAAGGTCACTTTTGATTTGCCGGAGGGAACGCAAACCGGACGGGAATTCGTCCTGCGGGATAAGGGTATCCCCGAGGTGAACAATCCCCGGCGCCGGGGCGATCAGCGGTTCGTGGTGGTGGTGGAAACCCCCACACGACTGACCAAGGAGCAAAAGGAGCTGCTGCGGCAGCTCGAAGGCACATTGGATAAAAACGATACCCCCAAGAGAAAGAAATTCTTTGAAAATCTCAAAGACCTTTTTGACTAAGCAGACCCCGGAACTGTTTTACGCAGTTCCGGGGTTTTTAAGCAAAGGGGAATGTGGTTGACAACATTCTGCGGGTTTGTTATGATAAATCCATATTTTAAGGAGGGATCACCATGAAGCGTACAGATTACATCACTTGGGACGAATATTTTATGGGCGATGCCATGCTGGCTGCCCGTCGGAGCAAGGGTCCCAATACCCAGGTGGGCGCCTGCATCGTCTCGCAGGACAACATCATCATTTCTACCGGCTACAACGGCATGCCCAAGGGCTGCAGCGATGATGAATTCCCCTGGGATCGCAAGGGCGATAATGAGGCGGTTACCAAGTATCCGTATGTTGTTCATGCTGAGCTTAATGCTATCCTCAATGCCAGTGGCCGTGATCTGCGGGGCAGTCGGATTTATGTGGCGCTGTTTCCCTGTAATGAGTGCGCCAAGGCCATTATCCAGAGCGGTATTCGTGAGGTTATCTATCTCTCGGATAAGTATAGCGATACCATGCTGAATTTGGTTTCCAAGCGGATGCTGGATGCCGCCGGGGTGAAATACACCCAGCTGCGGACAAAGCTGACGTCCATTACTCTGGATTTTATCCCTGAGGAAGAGAAGTAACAGGGAGCATTTTCTATGGAAATGGTATTGCTCACAGCCCTTGGGGTGGGCGGCGCAACAGTCATCGGCGCGGCACTGGGCTTTGTTTTCAAGAAAGCATCCCACCGGTTCAGCGACATTGTGCTGTCCTTTGCAGCCGGTGTCATGCTGGCGGCGGCGGTCATTGGGCTGATTCTGCCGTCGTTGGAACACGGCGGAGAAAACGGTCTGCCAATGACACTTATTGGCATTTTCTGCGGCGCGTTGTGTTTGAACTTGATGGACCGGCTGGTGCCCCATTTACACCGGCTTTCCGGTGTGGAGCAGGAGCAGCATCCGGATCAATCCGCCAAGTTGAATAAAGTTTTGCTGTTCGTGATGGCCATCGCCATCCACAATCTGCCGGAGGGAATTGCCGCCGGCGTGGGCTTCGGCACGGGAAATCCCGGGGAAGCCATTACCATCGCCGCCGGTATCGCACTGCAGAATATTCCGGAAGGTATGGTCATCATCGGCCCCATGCTGGCGGCCGGGATGCGCCCCGGAAGAACCTTTTTCGCGGCGCTGATGACCGGATTGGTGGAGGTGCTGGGCACACTGCTGGGATATTTCGCGGTGACCCTCTCTACAGCGGTGCTGCCATTTGCGCTGGCCTTTGCCGGAGGCACTATGCTTTATGTAATCAGTGATGAAATGATTCCCGAAACCCATGCCCACGGAAGCCAGCGGGGAGCGACCTATGCGCTGCTGGCGGGCTTTGGCCTGATGCTGGTCATGAGCCACTATTTGGGATAAAAAAAGAAACAGCCCTTGACGAATCACCTGACCACTGTGATCGTCAAGGGCTATCTCTGTGCGCTCTTGATATCTAACATCTATTGGTTAACCTCTCTTTCTGCAGAATGGACTTGAGCTTTCAGTTTTGTTTACTCTTGTTTTTGTTAGGGGTTGAAAGCCGTCGTCCGTAGGATTAGTGGAACATCGGTATCACCTCTTCCTGTCTATAAAATAGCATACTTTTTTCTAAAAAACAATTTGGGAAAGTAGATAAACTTTACCCCTCGAATTCGTGCAAAAGGGAGAAATCTGGCATCAAATGTAATTTTTCGTTGACTTGCCCGGCGCTTGCGTGATATAATTATTTTATTGAGCGGCCAATATGGTCACTGAAAAACCCTCTCCGGTTTTGGAGAGGGTTTTTCTTTATCGCCGGGTCCCGGTAATTTGATACATTAAACTGGCTTGTTTATAGTCTGAGGATAGCGGTTTGGAAGTAAGCCTACTTTGGTTAGTACGATTATCAGCAGGGGAACAATCATCAAGTGGGAAATAATGCCGGGCAGACTTTCCACAAAGTAAGCCCCGGCCCAAAGAGTAAGAGAGTAGGTTTTGGAGCTGGCCGTATAAAACAGGGCTTTTGCAATGCCGCCTGCGATCCGGCCGGCCAGCATAGCGGGTATCAGGCAAAGATAAAGGTCAGCGGCTGCTTTTCCGGTGCGGATAAATTTCATCAGAAGGCCGGCTGTCAGACCGTAAAGGCACAGCTCGGGGATCATAGAGATCAAGGCCGTTGTGGGGGGCATGCCGGATAGTATGCTGCTGAGAACAGGGCCGGCGATGCCGCAGAAAAAACCGTAGCCGCCTCCGCAGATCAGGCCGCACAGCAGTACGGGGATGTGCATGGGAGACAGGGCACTGCCTGCGCCAAAGGCATGAAATGCCAGGGGCAGAATATAACAAAGGGCAATGCACACAGCGCCGATACAGATACGTTTTGTGTGGGATAGTTGCTTCATAAATATCACTTTCCTTAAATTTGTGTCTGTTTTAGCCATTGGGGATGAATGATACCAGTGAGAGGGCATGGAAAAATTCTGCGGTGATGCTGCGGTATTCTCCCAAATCCGTGGTTTTCCGCAGGCGTTTCCAAAGCCCGTCGCTGTCTTCAAAACGGGCTCGCAGAAAACCCCACTGCTCTTTCATGCGGAACATGGCGTTCCGGCTGCCGCCGAAGAGGGAGAGATAGGTTTCCAGAAGCTCTGTCGTAAAGGCTTCCAATGCGGCGGCGGTGGTGCCTCCGGGGGATAACATTCCCGGGTCAGAAAGCAAACCTCTCCCTAACATAACAGTTTTTACCGAGGGAAATTGATTTTGCAGATGGGAAATGTCTGTGGGTTTTGCCAGGTCTCCATTGTAGCACAGTGGGGCGCGGCTGTGATCGACTGCGTAGCGGAACATCTCCAGATCCACATTTCCGTCATAGAACTGCTTGCGTACCCGGGGGTGAATGATGAGCTCCCGGATAGGATATTGGTTGAAAATATCCACAAGCCGGGGAAATTCCTGGGGGTCTGCCATGCCCAGCCGGGTTTTGACGGAAACAGGCAGTGGGCAAGCCTTAAAAATACTGTCAAAGAACCGGTTCAGATTCTCCGGGTCTGCCAGCATACCCGCGCCTTTTCCTTTGGATACCACAGTGCCGGAGGGACAGCCCAAATTGAGATTGACTTCTTCATATCCCCGGTCGGCGCACTGCTGGGCGGCCCAGAGAAAGTCCTCTGGAACTTTAGTTAAAATTTGCGGAACGGCGAAAAAGGATTCGCTGTCTGCAGGCGGCAGCTCCCGGTCTTCCTTATGGGTCAGAGTGCGGTGGATGGTGGGGGAGAGAAAGGGCATATAATACCGGTCAACACCGGGGAAATATTTGTGGTGCAGACGGCGGTAAACGCTGTCCGTCAGCCCCTCCATGGGAGCAAAATAATACACCATAAGGAAAACTCCTTTCATAAGAATGATTCAACCGCTTCACCAAAACCACTCAAAAATGGCCACCCTAATGGCGGCGCGCCGCGAGAGGGGTACACAGGGGGGAGCGCATTTGGCGCGCGGGAGCGCGACTTCAGCGTCCCCCCTGTGACGATTTCTTTGGTTACTTTCTTGTTCGGAAACAAGAAAGTAACACGTCATTGTGGTGTAACTACAATTTATTTCCTCCATTAAAGCACAAAAGCCTCCCTTTTGCAAGGGAGGCTTTTGGTTTACAGCTCGGTGATTACCGGCAGAATCATGGGATTTCGCTTGGTGGTTTTGAAAAGATACCCGGACAGATCGTTCTTAATTGCCGATTTGATGGCGGCCCAGTCCCGGCTGCGCCTGCGCTGACACCGCTCGATGGCTTCCAGCGCTACGTTTCGCAGCTCCTCAATCAGATCCTCGGACTCTTTTACATAGATAAAGCCCCGGGTGATGATATCCGGGCCGGAAATGATACTTCCGTCCTGGCTGCTTAAGTTGACGCACACCACGATCATGCCATCCTGGGCCAGATGCTTTCGATCCCGAAGCACCACCGCGCCCACATCGCCCACGCCGGTGCCGTCCACAAAGACCTTGCCGGCAGGTACGGTTGCGTTCACTTTACAGGTTTTTCCTGTTAGTTCAAACACCGTGCCGATTTCTCCAATGTGAATATTCCGGGGCTGCATGCCCATGGCTTGCGCCAGCTTGGAATGGATCTGCAGCATCCGCTGCTCGCCATGGACGGGCAGGAAGAATTTGGGCTTCACAAGGCCGTGAACGATCTTCAGCTCTTCCTGGCAGGCATGGCCGGAGACGTGAAGGCCTTCGCTTTTTTCATACACCACGTCCGCGCCCTTACGGTACAGCTCATTGATGATCCGGGAAACGGCCTTTTCGTTTCCGGGAATGGCGGAGGCGGAGATAATGATCCGGTCGCCGGCCACAATGTCCACCTGCTTATGGGTGGAAAAGGCCATGCGGTACAGGGCGGACATGTTTTCGCCCTGAGAGCCGGTGGAAACGATGACCACCTTATTTTTCGGCAGGCTCTTAATGGCGGCCAGGTCTACGATCGTACCGGTTTTCACCTTCAAGTAACCCAGCTCTTGGGCGACTTTCAGCATATTCTCCATGCTCCGGCCGGTGACTGCTACTTTCCGGCCGTAGCGTTGAGCCGTGGCCAAAACCGCCTGCAGCCGGTGCATATTGGAGGCGAAGGTGGTGACAATGATCCGCTGATCGCAGTTTTTGAATTGACGGTCTAAACCTTCCGCTACTACATTTTCGCTGGGGGTATAGCCGGCTCGCTCCACGTTGGTGGAGTCAGCCATCAGAGCCAGTACGCCCTGGCGGCCCAGTTCTCCCAACCGGCCCAGATTCATCATGCCGTCCTTGGCGGTGGGGTCGATTTTGAAGTCGCCGGTCATAACCACTGTGCCAACGGGGGTTTTAATGGCAAAGGCCACCGCATCGGCAATGGAGTGGTTCACATGGATAAATTCCACGCTGAAGCAGCCTGCTTTCACCACGTCGCCGGGCTTGTGGGTGATGAGCTTTACCTTGTCGGCCAGTCGGTGCTCCTCCAGCTTCAGTTTGATCAGCCCATTGGTCATAGGGGTGCCATGAATGGGGCAGTTTACCTGCTGCATGCAGTAGGGAATCGAGCCGATGTGATCCTCGTGACCGTGGGTGATGAACATACCCCGCAGCTTATGCTGGTTGGCAACCAGATAGGAAAAATCCGGGATCACCAAATCAACGCCGTACATATCCTCCTCGGGGAAGCCAACACCGCAGTCCACCACGATCATATCCTTGCCGTATTCCAAAACGGTAATGTTTTTACCGATCTCGTCCAAACCGCCAAGAGGGATGATTCTCAGTTTTTCTGCCAATGAATATCAATACTCCTTTCGTATAAAGGCCAAATGGCCATGACAAACAAGCAACCGCCTGCCTCAAAATCCGGCCCTGAATCGCCGTTTCGGAGGAAAACGCCTGCAAAACTATGGAAATAACATTGCGGGAAAGACCCGGCATATAAACAGTGCGGGTCTGTTCACCCGGCACATACTACGCATAGTATAGCACAATTTCCATGAAAAGTATACCACAAATTTTCCCCAAGCTGCGACAAAAGAAAATGGGGATATTTCTAGCCCTGTTTTTTAGGAAATCTGCGAAAAGCTGTTGCACCTTTGCAGCAAATTTGTTATAATATTCGGTATAGTATGGGTTTATGGGCTCTAAGCCCGGGTTAAGGAGGCGAAGAACGTGAATAAACGGCTGAAATGGCTGTTCTGGCCGAGACTTTGGACGTATTTCCTGGTGATGGCTGGCTTTGCCGTCGCGGCGGTGGCGCTGAGGGAATATATTCTGGCTGCCGCAGAGGGCGCAGTGACGTTAGGCTTGTTGCTTTATTATGTTCTTTGCCGGAATCACCGCAAAAAAGAAATTGAAAACTTCGTCAAGAGCGCATTTTGTGTGCAGGCGGAAGTGATGGACGCGGACGCCCCCTTCCCGCTGGTGCTGGTGCGCATGGGCGATGGGGCAGTGCTGTGGGCCAACAAATGGTTCACGCAGATGACGGACTATCAGGATCACTATTTCCAGCAGCCGCTTTCCAATATTTTGCCCCAGTGCTCTTTGGAGTGGCTGGCTTCCGGAAAAAAGGAATCCCCCTACGACATTACCATTTCCGGCCGGCGTTACCGGATGCACGGAACCACCGTTCGGGCAGAAGACCCGGAGCATACGGTCGTGGGAATGCTGTATTTCTGTGATTTGACAGAGCTGTACCAGGTGCGGGATGAGTATATCCGTTCCCGCCCGGTGACAGGCATCATTTTGGTGGACAATTACGAGGAACTGACCAACAACCTGACAGAGGGCGCGATCTCCAATCTGAATGCAAAACTGAACAATGCTATTACCAGCTGGACAGAAGAATATCACGGTTTGCTGCGCAGAGTGGAGCGGAATCGCTTCCTGTTTATTTTTGAGAAGAAGGATCTGAAACGGGCTATTGACGGAAAGTTTTCTCTGATCGAGGAGATCCACAAAATTCAAAGCCCCTCCGGGCTGGAAGCCTCCATTTCCTTCGGCCTTGGCGCGGATGCCGTCAATTTTGAAGAGAGCTATAATTTTGCCGCCTTGTCCATTGAAATGGCCTTGAGCCGGGGCGGTGACCAGGCGGTCATCAAGGACCGGTTTAACTTTACCTTCTATGGCGGACGGAACAAGGAAGCCGACCACCGGAGCAAGGTTCGTTCCCGTGTGACGGCCAATTCCCTGATGGAGCTGATCGGCCAAAGCAGCCAAGTGTTCATCATGGGCCATAAAAATGCGGATATGGATGCCGTGGGCGCAGCCATGGGCATCAGCTGCATGTGCCGTAAAAAGGGTAAGAAAGCCTATATCGTGCTGGATCTGGAGCGGAATGTAGCGGAGAAACTGATCGAAGAGATCCGGCAGGTTCCCGAATATAAGGATGTGTTTATTTCCGGTCAGGAGGCCATGCTGCTGTGCGACAATCACAGCACCCTGGTGGTGGTGGATACCAACCGGCCGGATCAGGTGGAGCATCGGCCTCTGCTGGAGGCCATTCCTAAGGTCTGCGTGGTGGATCATCACCGCAGAGCTGCGGATTACATCAATCCGGTGGTGGTGAACCTCCACGAACCCTATGCCTCCTCCGCGGCAGAGCTGACTACGGAGCTGCTGCAGTATGCAGTGGAAAAGGCAGACATTCTGCCCATCGAGGCCAAGAGTTTGATGGCCGGCATTTTCCTGGATACCAAGAGCTTCAACGTCCGCACCGGCGAGCGTACCTTTGAGGCGGCAGCCATGCTGCGCCAGTGGGGCGCGGAAACCGTGGAAGTGAAAAAGTTGCTGCAAAACGATTTCCAGGATACCATGTCCAAGTATCAGATCATCAAGTCCTCCCGGCTGTACCGGCAGGAGATTGCCATTGCGGCCTTAAATTCCTCCACCTCCCGGACACTGGCTGCCCAGGCGGCGGATGAACTGCTGAATATCAGCGGCATTACTGCATCGTTTGTGCTGTATCCCGATGGGGATCAGGTGATTGTATCTGCCCGGTCCATCGGTCAGACCAATGTACAGGTGATTTTGGAGCCCTTGGGCGGCGGTGGAAATACTGCCACAGCAGGCGCGCAGATCGCCAATACCACCGTCAAGGATGTGCTGGACAGATTGGTAGCCTCTATTGACGCGTTTTACGAAGAATAAGGAGAATGGATTATGAAAGTCATTTTATTACAGGATGTAAAGGGCAAGGGAAAGAAAGGGCAGATGCTGGAGGTTTCCGACGGCTACGCCCGGAATTTCATGCTGCCTAAGAAGATCGCCATTGAGGCGACCCCCGATGCTATCAATACCATGCGGATGAATGATAAAGCGACCCAGGAGCGGATCGCCAAGGAAAAGGCAGAGGCCCTGGCCCTGTCCAAGCAGCTGCGGGAGCTGACGTTGGTGGTCACCGCCAAGGGCGGCGGCGCAGGCCGGCTGTTTGGCTCTGTGACTAATCAGGAAATTGCCGACGCGCTGAAGGCGAAGGCCGGAATCACCCTGGATAAGCGGAAGATCGTCATTGCCGACCAGATCAAATCTGTGGGAACTTACACAGTTACATGCAAGCTGGGTTATGAAATCACCGCGCCGCTGACGGTGAAAATTGAGGAGGCCTAAGGCCGAAAGATATTTTGCGTAGAGAGGAGAAAGCAACATGGATGAAGAATTGCTGAGCCGGCAGATGCCCCATTCTCTGGAGGCGGAGCAGTCTGTGCTGGGCTCTATTCTGATCGATAGCCGGTGCCTTGCGGATATTATCGGCATTGTGAAGCCGGCAGATTTTTATCTGCAGCAGAATCGGGAGATTTATGAAGCAGTTTATGCCATGTTTAACTTCTCCCAGACCATTGACCCGGTGACGGTGCTGGATAAGCTGCGGGAGCTGGGCTACTATCATGAAAAGACCAGAGATTATGTGCTGCAGCTGATGGAGATCACCCCCACAGCGGCCAATGCGGTGCGCTATGCCAACATTGTCCGGGATAAGGCCATGCTTCGTGGACTTGCTCAGGCAGCGGAGGAAATCGGGGAAACGGTGTACTCCCAGGTGGGCACACCGGCAGAAATTCTGGAAACCGCGGAAAAGAAGATCTACGGACTTCGCAAGGGCGAGCGGGGAGATTCTCTGGAGCATATCGGCACGATTTTGCCAAAGGTCTATGACCGGTTGACGGAGCTGGCGCAATCCGATTCCGCCATTCCCGGCCTTTCCTCGGGACTTCGGGATCTGGATGCCAAAATCAACGGTCTGAACAAGTCCGATTTGCTGCTGGTGGCGGCCCGTCCCTCCATGGGTAAATCCGCCTTTGCATTGAACCTTGGGGTCAATGTAGCGAAAAAATATAAAAAAACCGTGGCGATTTTCAATTTGGAAATGTCCCGGGAGCAGCTCGTGATGCGTTTGATGGCCAATGAGAGCTTTGTGGAGCTGCAAAAGCTGACTACCGGCAAACTCAGCGAAGAAGAATGGGTGAAGCTGGGCATGGCATCTTCCGCCCTCAGCCAGACGGACATCCGCATTGACGACAACCCCACGGTGACCGTGGCGGATATCAATGCCAAATGCCGCAGACTGGATAATCTGGGGCTGGTGATCATCGACTATCTGCAGCTGATGCAGGGTTCCGGCTACGGCAAAAACAGCGATAACCGGGTAGCCTTGGTGGGTGAAATTTCCCGGTCGCTGAAGATCATGGCCAAGGAACTGAATGTGCCGGTGATTTGCTTGAGCCAGCTGTCCCGGGCGGTGGAAGGACGAACCGATAAGCGCCCCATTCTTTCGGACTTGCGGGAATCCGGCGCCATCGAACAGGATGCCGACTCGGTGATGTTCCTGTACCGGGATGAATATTATAATGAGAACTCTGAAGATAAGGGTATTGCCGAGTGTATCGTGGCGAAAAACCGTCATGGCGAAACCGGAACGGTGAAGCTGCAATGGTTTGGCCAGTATCAGGCCTTTACGGACCGGGAGTGGAAGCATGCAGAATGATCTGCGCAGACAACTGAAAGCGTACAATATGGTTGCCCCCGGGGAGCGTGTGTACTGCGCCGTTTCCGGGGGAGCTGACTCCATGGCGCTGCTGTGGGGAATGTACCTGTTAAGGGATTCTCTGGGAATTGCCCTGGAGGCTGTCCATTTTAACCACGGCCTGCGGGGGCAGGAGTCTGACCGGGATGAGCAGTTCGTCCGGGAGATTTGTGACCGATACGAGATTTCTCTGACGGTGGGAAGAGGAAACATTGTCGCCGGTGAAAAGGGATTGGAAGCGGCGGCCAGAGAGGCGCGCTATGCTTTCTTTGCCACCTTGCCGGGGAAAATTGCCACCGCTCATACCGCCGATGACAATGCCGAAACCGTGCTGATGCATTTGGTGCGGGGCACCGGGCTGAAGGGTCTGGGGGGCATCGCTCCGGTACGGGGGAATCTGATCCGCCCCATGCTGGGCATTACCCGGCAACAGGTACTATCCTTTCTGGAGGAATACCACATTCCCTTTGTGGAAGACAGTACCAATGGGGAAGACGCCTTTTTACGCAATCGCCTGCGGCATCACGTCATGCCCTTGCTGAAGCAGGAGAATCCCAGTCTGGCAGAGAATTTGTCCGATATGGCCATGGATCTGCGGCAGGAGGAAGCTCAACTGGAAGCGCTGGCTCAGTATGAACAGCTGCCCGGAGTGGAAGAATTGAAAGAATTGTCCCGACCGGTTCGCAGACGGATGCTGGCAAACTTTTTGAAAGAACATGGAGTCCGGGAGCCGGAACGGCGGCATATTTTGCTTGCCGAGCAGTTGGTGTTTTCTGAAAAGCCCTCCGCTGCCGGCGGTTTTCCCGGGAGAATTACCCTTTCCCGGAACTATGATCGGCTGGAAGCGGTAAGAGAGATTCCGCAGTTACCGGAAATTATCCTGCCCCGGGAGGGGGAAGTGTTGCTGGAGGCGCAGGGCTTGCGAGTGATCTGCGCAATGACAGAAACATTAGAGAATTCCGCCACAGTATTTACGGTGGAAGTACCCAAACAGGCCGTTTTGCGCAGCCGGAAAAGCGGCGATCAAATCCGCCTGTCCGGGGGAGAAAAATCCTTGAAAAAGCTGATGATCGACCGGAAAATTCCTGCGTTATTGCGCTCTCAGCTTCCTGTGATCGCGGACGAAACAGGGGTGTTGGGCGTGTACGGCATCGGAGTCAATGAGGATCGAAAAGCAAAATCCCTGCCGGCATGGCAGATTCGATTGGAAAAGATAAAGGGCAGCCAGGGGCTGTGAAGAGAGAAACAGGGGGATATATCATGGAAAAGGATATTCTGGAAGTATTGCTGTCGGAAGAGCAGATCAAAGCAAGAATTGCGGAGCTGGGAAAGGAATTGACGGAGCAGTACGCAGGGAAAGATCCGGTGGTCGTAGGCGTTTTGAAGGGTGTCGTTGTGTTTTATGCCGATATGATCCGGCAGCTGAAGTGCCACTGCCAGACCGATTTTATGTGGATTTCCTCCTACGCAGGCACAAATTCCTCCGGCCAAATGCAGGTCAAGCGGGATGTGTCCGTGGATATTAAGGGACGCCATGTGCTGATTCTGGAAGATATTTTCGACACCGGCAATTCCCTGGACTTTACTTACCGGCATTTACTGGCCAAAGAGCCTGCTTCCATCAAAATTTGCACCTTGTTGGATAAGCCCTCCCGCCGCAAGCCGGGGATCACCCTGAAAGCGGACTATGTGGGCTTTGAAGTGCCCAATGCCTTTGTGGTGGGCTGCGGACTGGATTTTAATGAGCATTACCGGAATCTGCCCTATGTGGGTATTTTGAAGCCGGAAGCATATGAATAAGGAGAACCCAATTTGAAGAAAAGAAGTATTGTTACACTGGTAGTGTATCTGGCGGTGCTGGCGCTGTTGTTTGCCTGGGTCACAGGGCTCTTCGGCGGCGGCATGGACGATGTACCTTACTCCCAAATTGTAAAGCTGCTGCAGGACGGCAAGGTCAAGAACTTTACTGTACAGGGGCAAGAAATCTGGCTGGAATTGCACGGAGAGTATAAGGGAAAAGATTCGCTGAGATGCTATCTTGCAGATGCGGAAAGCTTTCGGCAGGAAATGCAGGCAGTGCTTGCCCAGCAGACGGAAGCGGGAACGCTGGAGTCTTACGACTTTATCCCGGAAGAATCCGCCTCGGCTTACGACTGGATTCTGCCGCTTTTAATTGTGGGCATTGTGATGTTGGTGCTTTGGTTCTTGCTGATGGGCAGAGTCCAGGGCGGCGGCAATGCCATGAATAATTTCGGCAAAGCCCGGACAGTGCTGGGCATGCCGGACGGCAAAAAGGTCACTTTTGACGATGTGGCCGGCGCGGATGAAGAAAAGCAGGAGCTGCAGGAAGTTGTGGATTTCCTCCGCAATCCCGACAAATTTAAGCAGATCGGCGCCCGGATCCCCCATGGAATCCTGCTGGTAGGCCCTCCCGGTACAGGTAAAACTTTGCTGGCCCGGGCAGTAGCCGGGGAAGCGGATGTGCGGTTTCTGTCCATTTCCGGCTCTGATTTCGTGGAAATGTATGTAGGCGTAGGCGCCAGCCGTGTCCGGGATCTGTTTGATCAGGCAAAGAAGATTGCCCCGGCCATTATCTTTATCGACGAAATTGACGCTGTGGGACGCAAGCGGGGCTCCGGTCTCGGCGGCGGCCATGACGAAAAGGAGCAGACGCTGAACCAGCTGCTGGTGGAGATGGACGGCTTTGCCAAAAACGAAGGCGTCATCGTCCTTGCTGCCACTAACCGCCCGGACATTTTGGACCAGGCGCTGCTGCGGCCCGGCCGGTTTGACCGGCAGATTTATGTGGGCGCACCGGATGCCAAGGGTCGGGAAGAGATCCTTAAGGTGCATGCCAGAAATAAAAAACTGGATGCAGGTGTGGATTTGAAGACCATCGCCCTGTCCACCGCCGGGTTTACCGGGGCGGATTTGAGCAATCTTTTGAACGAAGCCGCCATTCTGGCTGCCCGGGATAACCGTCCGGTGCTGTCTATGGAGGATCTGAACGAGGCTATGATGAAGGTCATGGCAGGCCCTGAAAAGCGCAGCCGGGTGCGGCTTGCCAAGGATCAGCGGCTGACGGCTTTCCATGAAGCAGGCCATGCGGTGGCGATGTACCATTTGCCCAGCCACGATCCTGTGCGGCAGATTTCCATTATTCCCAGAGGCCGGGCACTGGGTCTGACCTGGAGTCAGCCTATGGAGGATTCTGCTCACATCACCCGGAATGAAATGTATGAGCAGATCGTGGGCCTTTTGGGCGGCCGGGTGGCAGAAGCATTGTTCTTGGGGGATATTTCCACCGGCGCATCCAATGATATTGACCGGGCCTCCAAGCTTGCCCGGGATATGGTGGCAAGATACGGCATGTGCGATGCCCTGGGTACGGTCAGCTACCTCAGCGACGGAGAGGTGTTCATCGGTCGGGACTTCGAGAAGACTAAGAGCTATTCCGAAGTGGTTGCCGGTACCATCGACGAGCAGGTGAAGCTGCTGATTGACAAGGCTTACGCCCATTGCGCTGAGCTGCTGAAAAAGGACGAGGAGAAGCTGAGAGCCGTGGTGGACTTCCTGCTGGAAAACGAAACCATGTCCGGTCAGCAATTTGCCGACTGTATGGAGGGTCGCCCCATTGGGGAAAGTTCTGCAACGTCGCTGTTTGACGGTCAAGAGAATCCGGAAGAATAAGAAAAGGGGTTAGGCATTGCCTAACCCCTTATTTTTTATGCCAAAAGATCTTTCCCGGAGATGTATTTTCCCAAAGGTGTTTTCAGAAGAATTCCACCCGCCAGCAGGATCAGCACCATATCCGGCAGCATATACGCGCCGTTATAGAGGGCGGAATAGATCCAGGGTGTGGTCATGGTCATGTCGAAAAATTCCGGGGGCATGTACTCTGCCCAGATGGTAGCGCCCACTACGTAATGCACTAAAAAACGCAGGACACAGGCCACGATAGTGGCGGGGATGAATTTGCCCCGGAACAGACCGGCGATTCCTAATACGGCATAGGCCAGCAGGAAATCGCCGATGATGCTCTGCCAGCCGATGGCGATGCCACCTTCAAACAGGGTCTGCAAAAGGGCGTGAGCGCAGCTGACGATCATTCCCGGGCCAAAGCCCCAGCGGACACAGTACAGGATGATGGGCAGCATGGCAAGGTCAACCGCTCCGCCGTCCGGGAACTTGTACAGGGGCAGAAAGCTAAGAATTTCTGCCAACGCGATGAGGATTGCGCCCTCCGTCAGAGCGCGGGTGCGAAAACGGGATTTGTTTTCCATATAGAAAACCTCCAAAATAAAAAGTATCGCATTGCAAACCCGTCCAGGTGCAATGCGATACCGAAGGCATCTCATATATGCATCTTTCCCTCCGACGGTATTGGCCGTATCAGGTTCACGGGTCAGGACAGCGACAGTCCAATCTCAGCCGGATGCATCCGGCCCCCCGAAGACTATTTGTTATGCGATCTGGGAGTATTATAACAAAAGGGAGAAATTTGTCAAGACCTCTGCTCCAGATAAATCAGGAGAACTGCAATATCTGCCGGGCTGACACCGGAGATCCGTCCGGCCTGGCCGATGGACATGGGGCGGATTTGGCTCAGCTTGTCCCTCGCCTCCAGCCGCAGACCGGAAATGGAAGTGTAGTCAATGTCCGGGGGCAAGAGCCGGGATTCTTCCTTTTTAAACTCCTCCACCTGCTTTTCCTGCCTGGCAAGGTAGCCGGCATACTTGATCTGGATCTCCACCTCTTCTGCAACACCGGCGGGAAGTTCCGGGCGGTCGGCATCAAAGGGAGCAATGTCGGCATAGGTGACCTGAGGTCGGCGGAGTAAGTCCGCCAGTCGGGCGGAATTGGTCACCGGGGCGGTTTCCTTGGCCGCCAGCATGGTGTTCAGGGCTTCGGAAGCGGGTACGCCGCTGGACTCCAGTCGCTGGATTTCCCGGCGAACCTGGGCATATTTTTCCTCCACTTCCGCCAACCGCTGAGGCGGCACCAGACCTACCTGCGCGCCAATGTGGGTGAGCCGTTGGTCGGCATTGTCCTGCCGGTGAAGCAGCCGGTATTCCGAGCGGCTGGTCATGATCCGGTAGGGCTCTTCCGTGCCCTTGGTCACCAGATCATCGATCAGTGTGCCGATGTAGCTGGTGTCCCGGGTGAGGATCAAGGGGGCTTTCCCTTGGATTTTCAGCACGGCGTTGATGCCTGCGATCAATCCCTGAGCGGCGGCCTCCTCATAGCCGGAAGTGCCGTTGAACTGACCGGCGCCGTACAGACCGGAGATGGCCTTGGTTTCCAAGGTGGGAAGCAGCGCCGTGGGGTCAATGCACTCGTACTCAATGGCATAGGCCGGGCGCATCATTTCCGCGTTTTCAAGACCCGGTACGGTGCGCATCATGGCCAGCTGCACATCCTCCGGCAGGGAAGACGAGAAGCCCTGAATATACATTTCCTCCGTGTCCAGCCCGCAAGGCTCGATGAAAAGCTGATGCCGGGGCTTGTCCGCGAATCGTTCGATTTTGGTTTCGATGCTGGGACAGTAACGGGGGCCTACACCGGAGATCGTGCCGTCAAAAATGGGGCTGCGGTGGAAGTTTGCCCGAATGATCTCATGGGTCTTTTCGTTGGTGTAGGTCAGATAGCATACCGCCGCATTGTGGGGGGTATGGGAAGTGCGGAAAGAAAAGGGCTCGATTTTCTCATCCCCGGGCTGCAGCTCCATCTTGGAAAAATCGATTGACCGGCGGTTGACTCTGGGGGGTGTGCCGGTTTTGAACCGGCGCAGGGGCAGTCCCAGTTTCCGCAGATTATCGGCAAGTCCAACAGAAGGATGCATACCGTCCGGGCCGGAGGCGATGACATTGGAGCCGATGATAATGGTGCTGTCAAGGTACGTGCCGGTGGCGAGAATCACCGCCTTGGCAGAATATTCTGCCCCCAGTTGGGTGCGGACACCGGTGACCGCGCCATTTTCCGTGAGAATATCCACAATCTGAGCCTGCTTCAGCTCCAAATGTTCCTGCTGCTCCAGGGTCTGCTTCATGACCTGCTGATACTTTCTCCGGTCAGCCTGGGCTCGGAGGGAATGGACAGCCGGTCCTTTTCCCCGGTTCAGCATCCGGTACTGGATACAGGCCTTGTCCGCAGCCATACCCATTTCACCGCCCAAAGCATCCAGTTCCCGCACCAGATGCCCCTTTCCCGTGCCGCCAATGGCAGGGTTGCAGGGCATATTGCCCACAGCATCCAAATTGATGGTGAAGAGGATGGTGTGCAGTCCTAAACGGGCGGCAGAGAGCGCTGCTTCGATGCCGGCATGACCGGCGCCAACCACAGCGACTTCACAGCTGCCTGCTTTGTAATAGTTCATGGTATTCCTCCTTGTAAGGAGATAAATGATCGTTTACCGCACAACTATGCCCTCCCCTCTGGGGAGGGGGGACCGCTTGCGGTGGGAGAGGCTTTAACCTCTTCCGTCACGCCTATCGGCGTGCCACCTTCCCCAAAGGGGAAGGCTTTCCTCGCATAAACGATCATTTACACTTTTTCTTCGATATTCTGTTTCTTTTCTTCCGGGGGCAGAACGAAGGGTTTGCACACCACTTCGCAGCGATTGATGGGCGTACCGAGGGCGTGGAATTTTTCTTCGTAGCCGGTCATAATGCCCACAATGCCGTTTTCGTGGAGATTTCGGGTGACGTTTTTGGTCTCCAGACCGCAGGCCTCGAACTCCTCCAGAGAGAATTCAAACAGGGGGGCGTTGTCGGTCTTGAAATGAAATTCGCCGCCGCGACGCACCACCCGGCAGTATTTATCCAGAAAACCTCTGTGAGTCAGCCGGCGCTTGGCATTTTTCTTCCGGGGCCAGGGGTCGGGGAAATTGATAAACAGCCGGTCGATTTCCTCACCGGCGAAGATGTCCTCGATTCCGGCCACGTCCATATCAATGTAAAATACATTTTTTAGACCCAATTCCCGGGCTTTCTCCATGGCTACTACCATGGCCTCCCGGCACCGTTCTACCGCAATTAGCAGCACCTGAGGATTGGCCTGGGCAGTCTCTGCGGTGAACTTGCCTTTGCCGCAGCCCACTTCTACCCACAGCGCGGCGCAGTGCGGCTTTAAAGAGCGCCAGTTGCCCTTCAAGGCGGCGGGGTCAGCGATCCGGTATTCGGCGCACTTTTCCATCCGGGGCTCCAGGTTTCTCATTCTTCTCATTCTCATGGCGTTTTCCTCCGTAACGGGATAATCTATCATACTAATAAAGCATTATACCAGATATCCGGGCATCCGTCAAAATATTTTCTTTAAATCCCCCCGGTGGGCTTGTATTGCCACTCTTTTTGGAGTATAATGCGAAAAGAGAAAGAGAGGGATGTGCTTTGGCAGACCATCATCATGAACACGACCATGCGTATATGCATGCCCACGGAATTGCCCATAGCCACGGGCATGTCCATGAAAATCAAAAAGCAGTGGTAAACCGCTTGGCCAGAGCCGTGGGGCATCTGGAAAAGGTGAAACGAATGGTGGAGGAGGGCTATGACTGTTCCGATGTGCTGGTGCAGTTGGCCGCAGTCCGCTCTGCCATTGACAATACCGGCAAGGTGATTTTGCAGGATCACTTACGGCACTGCATGGTGGATGCGGTGGCGGCAGGGGATACCCAGGCCATCGACGAGCTGTGTCAGGCCATTGAGAAATTCATGAAATAAAGAAAAAGAGCCGCTCATGCGGCTCTTTTTGCATACCCGGGGGACAAGATGCATAGGCTGTACCACCAAAGGATCGGAGGGGTTATGTATGAAACGGGTGGGAATGATAGTGGTGATCTGCCTGCTTTTGACACTGCTGCCGGTGCCGTCCCGGGCGGCGCAGCCGGAAGTGCCGGGGAAGAGCGCGCTGCTGATGGATATGACCACGGGAACGGTGCTGTATGAGCACAATGCCCATGAAGCGCTGCCACCGGCCAGCGTAACGAAAGTAATGACCATGCTGCTGATTATGGAGGCTATTGACTCCGGGAACATCAAGTGGGACGATGTGGTGACCACCTCGGAAACCGCAGCAGCCAAGGGCGGCAGCCAGATTTATCTAAAAGTGGGAGAAACCATGACCGTTTCGGACATGGTCAAGTCCATTGCCGTGTCCTCGGCCAATGATTGCGCCTGCGCCATGGCAGAGCATCTTGCGGGCTCGGAAGAAGCTTTTGTGGAGAAGATGAATGAAAAGGCAAAGGCATTGGGAATGAATGATACCCATTTTGTCAACTGCACCGGGCTGGATGACGATGAAACCGCCAAGGAGCATCTAACCTCGGCTTATGACATTGCGCTGATGTCCCGGGAACTGATGCTCAATCATCCCAATATTCAAAAGTTTACCACCATTTGGATGGATACCGTTCGGGGCGGGGCTTTTGGTCTGGCCAATACCAATAAACTGGTGCGGTTCTATCCCGGGGCTACGGGGCTCAAAACCGGGTTTACCACAGGGGCAGGGTACTGCCTGTCGGCAACCGCCCAACGGGACGGTCTGGGGCTCATTGCCGTAGTTATGGGGGCGGAAAGTTCCAAGGACCGGTTTGCCGCCTGCAAGAGCATGCTGGACTACGGTTTTGCTAATTTTGCGCTGGTAAAGCCGGAGGTTACAGAGGGGATCGTGCCGGTGAGATTGGGAAGAAACGACAGCGTAAAGGCTGTTCCCGCAGAGCCGGTGCAGCTGCTCATCGACAAGGCCCAAAGCAATCAGGTGCAGATTCAAACCGTATTGGAAGAGAGTGTGACGGCGCCGGTCAGTAAGGGTCAGCGTCTGGGAACGCTGACAGTAAAGGTTGGACAGCAGGTGGTGAAAGAGGTGCCCATGGTGGCCCAGGACGGGGTAGAGCGGCTTACCTGGGGAGATTTGTTCCTAAAGGTTTTGCGCAAGCTTTCCATGGCAAAACCTTAAATTGTAGTTTTGCGCACTACAAGAGGCAACGTCCTTTTCTTGCTTTGCCAAGAAAAGGACCAAAAGAAGGCAACTTAAGGGGCGCTTCGAGCAGATGCGCATTAGAATAGGTATGATTGCCCCCGGCAATCATAGCCATTTTTGATTCGCTGCGCGGAGCACCACCCCCATAAGAAACCCCCGCCGCTTCGCCATAAACGCTCAGAAAAGGTATCCTTATGGCGGTGCGGCCTGGTGGGGTACATAGGGGAGGTGGCTTTGGCGCGCGGGAGCGCGACATTCAAACCCTCCCCTATGACGATTTCTTTGGTTACTTTCTTGTTCGGACACAAGAAAGTAACACGTCATTGCATTGCAGACGAAAATTTAACATTTTCGTGCTGTAAAAAACACCCCCGGGGCGAAAAGCTCCGGGGGTGCGTTTGAAGCATTAGTCAGCCACGTAGGGCAGCAGAGCAATCTGACGGGCGCGCTTGATAGCAACGGTCAGGTCACGCTGATGGGCTGCGCAGGTGCCGGTGGTACGACGGGGCAGAATCTTGCCACGCTCGGACAGATAACGGCGGATCTTTGCAGTGTCCTTGTAATCGATGCTGGTCACCTTATCCACGCAGAATGCGCAAACCTTCTTGCGCTTGCGGGGGCGAACACGCTGTTCGTTAGCCATGAAGATTACCTCCTTGTAAGTTTGAAGAAAAGTTCAGAAATTAAAACGGCAGCTGTGCGTCGTCATCATCCAGCATCGCGAAATCGGATGCAGGAGCACCTGCGGGAGCGGAATAACCGCCGAAGGCAGGAGCAGCAGGAGCAGAGAAGCTGCCTGCGTTGTCGCCGTCACGCTTGCTGTCGCCGAAGTAGACATTGTCTGCCACGATTTCAGCAGTGCGGCGATTATTGCCGTCCTTATCTTTCCAGCTGCGGATTTGCAGCCGGCCGGAAACCACAGCCA
>JAZOUU010000155.1:0-4765 GCA_045658365.1 Faecousia sp.
CATGAGGAAAGCGCCTATGATGCGACTGACGCATTTGGTGAGATTACGAGCAGCATTTCCAAGAGATAACCGCAAAAACAGGTGGTTTTTGCAACGAAAAAAGGAATTAGAAAAAACAGGAAAAATATTTGAAAAAAATTAAAAAAAGGTATTGACATTTGAAAAAGAATCTGTTATATTATTAGAGCCGCAAGGGTAATGGGAGCATAGCTCAGCTGGGAGAGCATCTGCCTTACAAGCAGAGGGTCACAGGTTCGAGCCCTGTTGTTCCCACCAGTAGGTGGCCCGGTAGTTCAGTTGGTTAGAACGCTAGCCTGTCACGCTAGAGGTCGACGGTTCGAGCCCGTTCCGGGTCGCCACTTTTTTTTGCGGTATGCCTTTGTAGCTCAGTTGGTAGAGCAGTGGACTGAAAATCCACGTGTCGTTGGTTCGATTCCGACCGAAGGCACCAATTTTTATGCGGATGTAGCTCATCTGGTAGAGCGCCACCTTGCCAAGGTGGAGGTAGCGAGTTCGAGCCTCGTCATCCGCTCCATTTTTTTATAAAACAAAATACGGCGCTATAGCCAAGTGGTAAGGCACGAGTCTGCAAAACTCTGATCCCCCGGTTCAAATCCGGGTGGCGCCTCCAAAGCCCCAAGGACGAAAGTTCTTGGGGCTTACTTCTTACCTATTACCTCTTCCCTCTTACCTAAAAAGTCCTTGGGGCTTTGGGAAGTAATAAGTAAGAAGTAAGAGGTAATAAGTATTTTGCAAGGCTTCGCCTTGCTCTTTTTGTTTTATAATGATATAATTGTTTTGTGAAAGGTGGTAATAACATGGCTGATAGTCCGTTAATTATTAAATCCAAAGAATTTGCTTTACAGATAATTAAAGTTTGCAATTATGTTAAACAAACGAAAAAGGAAAGTGTGCTAACTAATCAACTTATCCGTAGCGGAACGAGTGTTGGTGCAAATATTCGTGAAGCTTTTTACGGACACGGAACGGCTGATTTTATTGCCAAGCTTCAAATCGCACTTAAAGAATGTTCTGAAAGTGAATATTGGTTAGAACTTTTGATTGAAAGTGGTTATTACGAAAATAATGACATTTTAGATAAATGTATTGAGGTCAAAAGGTTACTTGTTACTTCAATAAATACTGCCAAAAGCAAGGTAAAGAAATAACCTAAGGTCGGTGATGAGATGAAAAAGAAAATAATCATAGGTGTATTTTCGCTGTTAATTTTAATTACTGCAATATTTTTTTATTTTTGTGCCATAAGTTCTTACAATTATGATATGGATCCCAATAACGGTGTTGATATTTTTGAAGGCTTTGGTGCTGTACTTATTGCTGTTGTTGGTGGCTTTGTCGTTTTTTACGAGTTGGATTTGTTTTACACTACTTATTATTTTTTTATTAAGCCTAAAACTATAGCAAAATCAATATTAAATGTTTTGTCTAATTTAACTTTATTGATTATGTTTTTTACCGATTCTATAGCACACTTTCTATTTAAGTATGTATCACAAATCTTTGGCGAAGAAGTAATTTTGTTATTTGCTTTGTTTTTTATATATGTTATTTTGCGAATTGTTTGTGCTGTAATTCCGGTTAGACAATCTGCTAAACGAAATTAAAGAAAATCCGGTTTTTAACCAGTTCTTTTTCGGACACGAATGACAAAAAGAACATCACCCTTTTGGGTGGTGTTCTTTTTTTGGACTCAATCATAACAATGGTCGGGAAAAGGAAAAATATCGTTATTTTACTTGCTATTTATGGGAAAGCTGTTATAATATATTTAGCTTCAAAGAAATACGGAGGTATGATAATGAACACGATCAAATTGAACCTGAATTTCCCTGCAGACTTACATAAAATTTCCCTACGGCTTCAGGATATTCTTGGCTTTGAGATCGGTGACGGTGTGGACGTTACCGCTGTGGAAAGCGATGTTTCCGGTTTGAAATTTGACGGAAAAACCGCAGTAATTTCTTATGCTAAGAAGAATATGGTGTTCCGTGAGCTGGGCATTTTGTGCGAAAATATCAGAGCGGGAAAAACCTGTGATCTGGTGGAAGACGGGCAGTTTGAAACCGTTTCTCTGATGATTGATTCCTCCCGCTGCGCAGTGCCTACTGTGGACGGCGTAAAGCGGCTGATGGACTATCTGGCTGTTATGGGCTACAATCAGGCCATGCTTTATACAGAAGATACTGTCGAGCTGGAGGACCGCCCTTATTTCGGTTATATGCGCGGCCGCTACACTGCTGACGAGATTCGCGCAATGGATGATTACGCCTATGATTATGGTATTGAGCTGATGCCCTGTATCGAGTGCTATGCCCATATGGAAAAGTATCTGATGTGGCGCGAGGCGGTGGAAATTAAGGATACCTCCGCGGTTATGCTGGCGCGGGAAGAGAAGACTTTTGAGTTTGTGGAGAGCCTGATCGCCAAGGTGTCATCCTGTTACCGCACCCGTCGAATCCATATCGGTATGGACGAGGCCTGGGATATGGGCCGGGGCAAATTCCTGGATAAGCACGGTTATGTGCCGCCTTTTGAGATCTTTAACGAATACATGGAGCGGCTGATTCAAATCACTGACAAGTACGGTCTGCGTCCTATGATGTGGAGCGATATGTACTTTCGGGTCAGTGACACCGCCAACCGCTATTATGCCAAGGAAATTGAAATTAGCGAAGAGGTTGCCTCCAAGATTCCCGAGAATGTGGAACTGGTCTACTGGCACTACGGCGAAGAACCCTATTGCGACAACCATGTGCTGGAAAAGCACATGAAGCTGAACCGCAATGTGATTTTTGCCGGTGGCGCATGGAGTTGGTGCGGCCATTTCCCGGAGCATAACTATGCTATGGAGGCGACCAGATTCTCCCTGAATGCCTGCCGCAATTACAATGTCCGGGAAGCTATGATGACCCTTTGGTTTAATGACAACGCAGAAGGGGATTTGTACGCTAACTTGTTCGGTCTCAGCTATTTTGCGGAAATGTGCTTCGACAAGGACGTGGACGAGGCGAAGCTTCGTACCCGCTTTGAAGCTTGCACCGGCGGCAACTGGCAGGCCTTCTATGAAATGAGCTTCTATCACAATATTTTTGATGAGAACTACACCAATTACGGCAATTATATTTATTCCAAGCATTTCCTTGGAAAGGCGTTGTTCTGGCAGGATGTTATGGAGGGCCTTTACGACAATAATCTGTTCACAAAGCCCATGTCCGGCCACTATGCCGGCTGCGCCAAGAGAATGAAAGGCTATATCAGCGGCGGTATCTGGGATTACCTGTATGATCTTGCCTACAAAGTCTTTGATTACCTGGCGCTGAAAACGGAGATTGCGGAGAAGCTGGTGCCCTCCTACAAGGCGGGTGATAAGGATACCCTCCGGGATATTGCGCAAAATTTGTTCCCCTTGCTGAAGCAAAAGACAGCTGCTGTCCATGAGGCTCACAAGCTGGCTTGGTTTGACAAGCAGAAGATTTTGGGCTGGAGCAATCTGGACGTGCGTTACGGCGGTGTGGCTGCCCGTTGCGATACAGCGATTTACTTAATTAATCGGTATCTGGATGGTAAAGATGCGGTGATTGAGGAGCTGGAGCAGGAGCGTCTGCCGAAGACTGTGTTTGGCTCTTTGCATTACAGCGGCATTGCAACCGTGAATCTGAAAATTTAAGTGTATGTGTATCCCCTCGCTTTGCGAGGGGATACAGTTATCAACAAGGAACGCCACCCACATGGAAGGCGATGAGGGGAATCGATTTAATAAATGAGTCGCCGCCGTCGAGCCGTCGGCGAGCAACAGTCCACCGGACTGTTGCATTTAGATGGGTTCGATTCCCAATATACCAATAAAAAAACCGCCCCTATGGGCGGCCTTTTTATTGGTGGAGATGAGGGGAATCGAACCCCTGTCCGAAAGCAACTTGGAAGGAACTTCTCCGGGCGCAGTTTGTTATTTACATTCCCTCATCCGAACGGGAACAAACACCCTTTCGGAATCGGTAGCTTCATGATGCGTGGTATGGGCAAAGCTTACCATACACACGGACTCCACTCAGATTACACCCGCGACCGGCTCGTGGACCTTCCGGGGCGGATGGGCGCCTAATTAGGCAGCCAGACCAACAGTATTATTGTCAGTTAAATTTAAAAAGTACCCGTTTTATCGTGGTCAGGCGCCACGGCTCGCTTATCCAGCCTCACTACCCCCGTCGAAACCAGTGCGGCCCCATATGGGGTAGGGCGGGGCTGGCCCGCCCTGATTATTTTAGAATCTGCCGTAAGGATCCCGCAGCTTCTTGGGTTCGGGATAAGTTTCGCCATGGGTATCCACAGTGATAGAAACGATCTTCTGAGGCTCGACAGGACGATCCTGCATACCGGTTCTGCACTTTGCGATGGCGTCAACAACATCCAGACCGGAGGTTACCTTACCAAATGCGGCATACTGACCGTCCAGATGACGGGCATCCTGATGCATAATAAAGAACTGGCTGCCGGCAGAGTTGGGAGACTGGCTTCGGGCCATGGACAGAACACCGCGCTTATGCTTCAGAGTGTACTCAACGCCGTTGAAGAAAAACTCACCCTTGATGCAGTAGCCGGGACCACCCATGCCGGTGCCGTCAGGACAGCCGCCTTGAATCATAAAACCACTGATGACACGGTGGAAGATTAAGCCGTTGTAGTAGCCCTTGTTTACAAGGGAAAGAAAATTTTTTACAGTGTTCGGAGCAATTTCCGGATAGAG
>JAZOUU010000156.1:0-12378 GCA_045658365.1 Faecousia sp.
GCACTACTATGCCCTCCCCTTTGGGGAGGGGGGACCGCTTGCGGTGGGAGAGGTTTTAACCTCTTCCGTCACGCCTATCGGCGTGCCACCTTCCCCAAAGGGGAAGGCTTTCCTCGCATAAACGATCATTTATCTGTTTAGAATCGAGCTTGCGAAGCTTTCGCCGGGGGTTTCCAGAGAAATGCCCAGCAGTTCGGCTGCCGTAGCGGCGATGTCCGCAAAGGTGCTCCGGGTGCTTAAGTTTACGGGAGTTACCTTTTTTCCCAGCACCAGCAGGGGAACGTATTCCCGGGTATGGTCGGTGGAGGCAGTATATGCCGGGTCACAGCCGTGGTCGGCGGTGATCATCAGTACATCGTCATCTTGCATAGCCCCGAGAAACGCAGGAAGCCATGCGTCAAATTCCGACAATGCCCCGGCATAGCCGTCCACATCCCGGCGGTGGCCGAATTGCATGTCAAAATCCACCAGATTTACAAAGCATAGACCGGTAAAGTCCTTTTTCGCGTAGTTCAGGGCATGGGCCATGCCGTCGGCATTGGACTTGTTATACACATATTCGGTAAGTCCCTGCCCGGCAAAAATATCATGGATTTTCCCAACGCCGATGCAGTCAAGGCCTGCGGCGTTTACCGCGTCCAACAGGGTCTGAGCCGGGGGTTCCAAGGAAAAGTCGTGGCGGTTGGCGGTGCGCTGAAATGCCCCGGGTTTCCCCACAAAGGGGCGGGCGATGACCCGGCCTACGCCATGCTTGCCTCGGAGAAGATCCCGGGCAATGCGGCAGTATTCGTAAAGTTGCTGCGGAGGCACAATGTCCTCATGGGCGGCAATCTGAAATACAGAATCGGCAGAGGTGTAGACAATCAGATCCCCGGTGCGCATATGCTCTTCACCGTACCGAGCAATCACCTCTGTGCCGGACCAGGGAGCGTTGGCAAGGATTCCCCGGCCGGTGGCAGCCCGGAAGGGCTCCAGAATCTCCGGCGGAAAGCCAAAGGGATAGGTGGGCAGGGGATTGGGCGATACAATGCCGGCAATTTCCCAATGCCCGATGGTGGTATCTTTCCCCATGGACCGCTCTGCTAACCGGGCGACAGCGCCGGAGGGAGTTTTGGTTGTGGGAAGACAGGTGACACCGTCGATATTTCCCAGACCTGCGGAAATGAGGTTGGGGATATTCAAGTACCGGGACATGGCGCAGGAGGCAAGAGTGTTTACACCCACATCGCCGAAATCCGCTCCATCAGGTAATTGGCCGATGCCGAAGGAATCCAGCACAATGAGAAAAATGCGTTTCATAGCATCACTTCCGGTTAAAATGTTTCTGCGGCCACGGCCACGTCCAGCGCCACCTGCATCATCTGGGTAAAGGCAGTCTGCCGTTCCTCAGAGGAGGTTTCCACACCCTTGAGAACATGGTCGGAGATAGTGCAGATGCACAGCGCCCGTTTGCCGTACCGGGCGGCATTCATATACAGGGCGGCGGCTTCCATTTCCAGCGCCATAACGCCCATTTTCTTCAAGCCGTAAACGCTGTCCAGCCCCTCGGGAACGTTTTCGTGGTCACCGTAGAATACGTCAGAGGAGTTGATATTTCCCACGTGGTAGGTAGCACCGTAAGCCTTGCAGGCATCCACCGCGGCGCACAGAAGCCGGAAGTCCGCAATGGGGGCAAAGGTACCGGGCAGATGAAACTGGCTGGCGAAATTGGAATCGGTGCAGGCACCCTGACCCAGCACGATGTCATACAGGTTGATATGCTCCTGAATGGAGCCGGCAGAGCCCACCCGGATGATGTTTTCCACGCCGTAGCCGTTATACAGCTCGTGGGAGTAAATGCCAATAGCGGGCATACCCATGCCGGAGGCCATGACGGAGACCTTTACACCCTTATAATAGCCGGTATAGCCGTGGACACCCCGGACATTATTCACCAGCACGGGATTTTCCAAAAAAGTTTCTGCAATGAATTTGCTGCGCAGGGGGTCGCCCGGCATCAAAACGGTTTTGCCGAAATCCCCGGGGGCGGCGGAAATATGGGGAGTGGGAGTGGTTAACATAATATCGCTCTCCTTTAGAAGTGGATTAGTAAGTGCCGTCGTTTTCCAGACCCTTGGCGATTTTCACAATCCGGGAAGTGCCCAGACGGGAAGCGCCCAGCTGAATAAACTTTTCTGCATCTTCCATGCTGGAGATGCCGCCGGCGGCCTTGATTTTCACATGGGGGGCAACGTGTCTGGCAAACAGCTCCACGTCGGCAAAGGTTGCGCCAGCGGTGGAGAAGCCGGTGGAGGTTTTGATATAGTCCGCGCCGGAATCGCTTACGCATTTGCACAGGGCGATCTTTTCCTCATCGGTCAGCAGGCAGGTCTCGATGATGACCTTTAAGAGCTTGCCGTTGCAGGAAGCCTTAATGGCGGAGATTTCCTTGGTAATCTCTTCCCATTTGCCTTCCTTGGCCCAGCCGATGTTGATGACCATGTCCACCTCATCTGCGCCGTTGGCAACCGCATCGGTGGCCATAAAGCATTTGCTGGCGGTGGTGGCATAGCCGTTGGGGAAGCCGATGACGGTGCAGACGGCTAATTTGTCTCCCACGTATTCCTTGGCCTGCTTCACAAAGCTGGCAGGAATGCAGACGGAGGCGGTGTTGTATTTCATGCCATCGTCGCAGATGGATTTGATGTCCGCCCAGGTGGCAGCTTGGTTCAGCAGAGTGTGGTCGCACTTAGCAAGAATTTCTTCGATTTTCATAATAAATTCCTTCCTTTTATGGTCATGATTTTGGGAATACTTATTTGCAAAATAACATGTTACTTTCTTGTTTCCGAACAAGAAAGTAACCAAAGAAGTCGTCATAGGAGAGGCGTTGTGTGTCGCGCTCCCGCGCGCCAAAGCCACCCTCTCCTATGTACCTCTCCCGGCCGCATCGCCATAGGGTTACCTATTTTGAGCGTTTCCGGCGAGGCGGCGGGGGGTATCTAGGGGGGTGCATCTGCACGAAACGCCCCCTAGATTGCCTTCTTTTGGTCCTTTTCTTGGCAAAGCAAGAAAAGGACGTTGCAACTAAGCCTTGCAAAACGGTAAATTACCGTGCACCGTGGAGTTTGATTTTTTTATGTTCCTGAATGCCCCGGATATAGCAGCGGTGGCACATGGCTATGTAGCTGTCGTTGCCGCCTAAGAATACCTGGGCGCCCTGGGTGACGATATATCCGTCGCGGTCGATTCTGGCGTTCACGGTGGCCTTGGCACCGCAGTCGCACATGGTCTTGATTTCTTCAATGCAGTCGGCCAGTTCCATCAGCCGCAGAGAGCCGGGGAACAGCTTGGTCTGGAAATCCGTCCGCAGGCCGAAGCACATCACCGGAATGTTGAAATCGTTCACAATGGCCCGAAGCTGGTCAACCTGTTCCGGGGTAAGGAACTGACATTCATCTACGATGACTGCATGGCATCTGCCTGCCCTTTGCAGAAACCGGCGGTAAACATCGGTCTGGGGCGGAATGACCTCCACCGAGGCCTGCAGGCCGATCCGGCTGCGCAGGATGGATGCGCCGTCCCGGGTATCGGCGCTGGGCTTTAAGAGCCAAACCTGCATATCGTTTTCCTCGTAATTGTACTTGGTGATGAGTGCCTGGGCGGTTTTGCTGGAGCCCATGGCGCCGTATTTGAAGTAAAGCTTTGCCATTGCCCGTTCCCTCCGGTGTTTTCTTTTATTATATCAAAGTTTCGGGGGATATGCAAGAAGGTGGCATGTATTTCCTGCAAGGTCGGAAACAGCATACGCCCCGGTCAAATTTGACCGGGGCGCAGGATTAGTTCTTTTCCAATTGCTGTTTTTGGAACTGCAGAGTGTAAAGGTGGTAGTATTTTCCCTTTTGATGCAGCAGCTCCTGATGGGTACCCTGTTCCACGATTTCACCGTGGGACAGCAAAATGATATTGTCCGCGTGCTGAATGGTGCTGAGCCGGTGGGCAACGATCAGCATGGTGCCGATATTCTTCATCTTTTCCAGAGAGTTCTGGATGAGAATTTCGGTTTCCGTGTCGATGTTGGCGGTGGCCTCATCCAGGATCATAACGCTGGGCTTGTGGATGATGGTACGGGCAAAGGACAGCAGCTGTCGCTGACCGGCGGAAAAGTTGTTGCCCCGCTCCCGGACGGGCTCATCAAGACCCTTTTCCAGTTTATTGATAAAGGAGTCGGCGTTGACATACCGGCAGGCTTCCATGACCGCCTCGTCGTCCACGCCTTCCATCCGCAGCAGAATGTTTCCGCGGATATCACCGGCAAACAGGAACACGTCCTGGAGCATCTGGCCGAAGTGACGGCGCAGAGAGGAAATCTTGATTTTTCGGATATCAATACCGTCAATGAGGATCTGTCCCTTTTGGATATCGTAATTCCGGCAGATCAGACTCAAAATGGTGGTCTTTCCCGAACCGGTGGAGCCCACAAAGGCCACAGTCTGCTTGGGACTTACGTGGAAGGAAACGCCCTTAAGTACCCATTCGTCGGGTTTGTAGGCGAACCACACGTCCTTAAATTCGATTTCGCCCCGGATTTCCTCCAGTTCGATGGCATCTTCGTCATCCACCACCTCGGGAACGATATCCAGAATACTAAAAATCTTTTCCGCGCCGGCAAAGGACTGCTGCAGCATATCGAACTGCTCCGCCAATGTTTGGATGGGGTTAAAGAACCGGGAGATAAACATGTAGAATGATACCACAGTGGCGCTGTCGATGATTTTGCCCAGGAATTCGGTCTGCTCAATGTAGCCTTTGGCGCCGAAGTAGAACAGGCACATCTGGCTGGTAACAAAGAGCATATACACCATGGGCCGGAAAACACCGAATACGTACATGCGGTTCTGCTTTGCTTTCCGCAGCTTTGTGCTTCGGGAGATGAAATCCTCCAGCTTGTTTTCCTCCTGGTTAAAGATCTGGGTGATCTTCATACCGGAGAGATTTTCAGACAGATAGGTGTTGATATCGGTGGTGGCATTGGTGACCTTGCGGTGTACCCGGCGGCTGAACTGCCGGAAAATAATGGTAAACAGCACAATAAAGGGCACAAAACACAGGATCATCAGTGTCAGTGCATAGTTCAAAAACAGCATCGCCACCAGAACGCCGATAACCACCATGGAGTTCTTGATCAATGTCACCAGAATGTTGGTAAACATAAAGGAAATGCGGTTGGGGTCGTTGGTAACACGGGTTACCAGTTTACCCACGGGGATGTTGTTCAGCTGGTTATGGCTCAGGGACTCAATGTGGGTGAACACATCCAGCCGGATCTGGGAAAGGATCTTCTGGCCGGTCTTCTGCAGAACCATGGCCTGTAAATAGGTACAGACCAGAGAAACTACCAGAATGCCTGCGTAAACGCCGACCTTGAGGAAAAGCTCTTTGAGTTCAAAGTCTTCCTTAATGAGATCCTGAATATCACCCACGATCAGGGGAGAGAGAATGTCGTAGACGATGGAAAACAGCATGATGAAGAATACACCGATGAAGCTTTTCCAGTAGGGCTTTGCGTAGCGCAGAAGTCTGCGGACGATCTCTCCGTCAGCCATTTTTCGATCGTTGTCATCGGTTTCATCCTTGTGCTTTTTCAGCGCTGCCCAGGCCAGCAGGAAAGCAACGGTGAACGCGCCAATGACGGCAAAGGCAATGACGAGCGGTAAATAATCATGTACAAATTTAAGCATTGCTGTTGCCCCCTTCCTCTTCCAGTTTTTGGAGGTCTACCATTTTCCGGTAAGACGGGCAGGTCTCATACAGCTCGGTATGCTTACCCACGGCGGTCAGCGCTCCATCTTCCACAAACAGGATCTTATCCATCTTTTCAATGGTGGAGATCCGGTGGGCGATCAAAATGGTGGTCTTGCCCGCCCGGGTAGTGCGCAGATTACCCAGGATAGTCCGCTCGGTCTTGGTATCCACAGCGGAAACGGAGACATCCAAAATCAGAATGGGGGCATCCTTCAGAAGTGCCCGGGCAATGGAAATTCTCTGCTTCTGGCCACCGGAAACGGTAACGCCCCGTTCACCCAGTATGGTTTCATAGCCTTGCGAGAATTCCCGGATGTTGCCATCCACATCCGCCATAGTGGCGGCTTCCACGATGCTGGACTGCTTTTTCTGATCCAAAGCAAAGCCAATGTTGTTGGCGATCGTATCGTAGAAGAGGAAGTTGTCCTGGGGCACATAGGCACAGCCTGCCCGGACAGAACGGATGGTCACATCGTTTACATCCACGCCATCCACAAATACCGTGCCGTCAGGCACATTGTATGTACGCAGGATCAGCTCTACCAGGGTGGTCTTGCCGGAGCCGGTTTTGCCCACAAGACCTACATTTTCACCGGCATTGATGGTGAAGCTTACATCTTCCAGGGCATCGATCTCTCCGTCGGGATAGCGGAAGGTCAAGTTCCGGAATTCGATAGAACCCTGCACATTTTCCAGGTCCTTGACACCGGCTTTATCCACCACATCCTGCTTTGCATCCAGCAGTTCGCTGACACGCTTCAAAGAAGCTCTGCCCCGGCTGGTCATATCGATCAGATCGGAGATGGCCATAATGGGCCAGATAATGGCGTTGAAGTAACCGATGAAAGCCATCAGTTCACCGGCGGTGAAGGCCTTGGCCCATACAAGATAGCCACCGTAACCCAGCACCACGCAAATAACGCTTTCCACAAAGAGCATAACGCTGATGCGGAACAGCACGGAGCTGCGGGTAAAGTCGATGTTGGCCTGTTCGTTTTCTTTGCTCAGCTTTTTAAAGGACCAAAGTTCCTTGCCTTCTTTTACAAAGGCCTTGATAACTGCAATGCCGGAAAAGCTCTCCTGGGCAAAGTCGGACAGGTTGGAAAAAGCCTCCTGGCGTTTTTCCCACTTCTTGGACATGTAGTTGCCAACGAGAATACTGGAGCAAAGCAGCAGCGCCATGGGGATCATAGCAAAGCAGGTCAGCAGGGGGTCCATGCTCCACATTTTATAGATGGCAAGACCGCCCAGGAAGGCTGCATCGCAGCACTCCATAATGCCCCAGCCGTAGCATTCCTGGATGGTATCCAGGTCGTTGGTGTAAAGGCTCATCAGGTTGCCCACCTTGTTGACCTGGTAGTACTCCCGGCTCAGATCCTTGCAGTGGCTGAACATCCGGTTGCGCAGGTCGGACTCCATACGAATGGCAGAGCCCATAAAGCAGACACGCCACAGGAAGCGGCCCGCCACCATACACAGAATGATCGCCACAAGGGGCATACAGATCTCGTCTAAAAGAAAGTCCATATCAAAGGGAACACGCAGTTCCTGATTCATACCGTCGATGACCAACTGGTACAGCTCCGGGATGATCATTTGGACATAGTCAACCGCGATCAGAGCGATCAGGCCTACCAAAAAGGCAGGGGCAAAACGCAGATAATACCGGTTGATATGTTTGCCGACTACCATGGCTTTCTCTCCTTTCCAAAAATTCACATACTTTTAGAAGTATACCACAATAAATATACGAATTGCAACCGCAATCTGCAAAAAAGGGAATAATTTCTCCTTGTGCGAAGGGGGGATCTGTGGTATAGTTGTAAAAGAAATTCTGGGAGGCAATTATGCGGAAAACTGACAACGCCGATATCCTGCAACTGAAGATCTTGCTTATAGTGCTGGCAGTGGTGGCTTGCGCCCTTGCGGTGCTGTTTGGCGTGGTGATCTGCCAATTTGTGGCAGCCTTCCGCGCTGCGGAAGTGCCCCAGGTGCAGGCAACGGAGCCGCCTGTCACCTTTGCGCCTCCCGCTCCCAACCCGTATGCGCCGGAGGATTTCCAGGAAGTGGATGGCTATATGACCTGTGTCACCGGTGCCTATTCTCTTGGGGTGGATGTGTCGGAATATCGGGGCAACATCAACTGGGAAAAGGTGAAAAATGCGGGTATGGAATTTGCCATCATCCGGGTAGGCGGCAGAGGCTGGGGGACAGGCAAACTGTATCCCGACGGAAAGGCGGAAGAGTACTACCAGGGCGCCAAGAAAGCGGGCCTGCAGGTGGGAGTTTACTTCTTCTCCCAGGCGGTTTCTGCAGAAGAAGCATTGGAGGAGGCCCAATACACCCTTTCTTTGATCGAAGGGTGGGATCTGGAACTGCCTGTGGTGTTTGACTGGGAGTATGTCAGCGGTGAGGCCCGTACGGCCAATGTGAATGCCCGGACACTGACAGACTGCTCTTTGGCTTTTTGCAAGGCCATTGAGGAGGCAGGCCGGGAAGCGATGATCTATTTTAATCCCAGTCAGGGACGGGATCTGCTTTACTTAGAAGAACTGACGGACTATCCTTTCTGGTTGGCTATGTACGATGCGCCTATGAACTATCCCTACGAGGTGGAATTCTGGCAGTACACCAAAAATGGAAGTGTGCCGGGCATCTACGGAGGAACGGATATCAACATACTGCTTCCCAAACGACCGATGGTATAAATAAAGCCTTGTGCCGACCGGCACAAGGCTTTATTTATCTGTGTATAAAAACTCTGCGATCTTCATTACTTGGATGGGGGTCAGGGGGGAGCGGACCTTGCGGACATATTTTAACAGATGCTCCGCCCCTTTTTCACCCCAAAAGACCGGGGTATCTACCGATTTGCTTGCAAGTCGCAGTTGGGTCTGCGGGTCCGGGAAATAGACAGCGCTGTCCAGATGGGCGGAAAAGCCTTCCTCCTGCAGGATCTTTTTCAGCCGGTACAGGTGGGTGTTTACCTGCTTTACAGGACTGTAGAACTTTTTCGTCCGCACCACACCGCTCTGGCTGACCTTGGTTTGCATCCAGTATTTATCATCCGGGTCACCTTCGATTTTTCCGGCAAGGTGCTTGCACTCTACGATGCACAGACCGGTGGGACCTACTACGATGAAATCCAGTTCGGAGGATTGCCCTTTGTAGGAAATTTTTTTGTTGACCAGGATCCAATGCTCGTTATCCAGTTTTTTCAGACTTTCCAGGGCCTTTTTTTCGCCCCGGATACCGGCAGCCAAAATGGAAAGTTTATTGTAGCGGCTTTTGGCAAAGGACAGCAGAACAAAGGCCAATCCCGGGCCTATAATCACTGCTACAATATTCAGAACCGGCACAAAGACGGACACCAGCCAAAGGATCAGCACGGCGATGGCAAGACCCAGCGCCACCCAGAAGAGTATCTTTTGGGTCTTATACTCCCGGGTCAGGTGATCGTCCTTGATGAGGATATTTGCCATAGAATCCCCTCCTTTTCTTCATTATACTGTGTTTTGCGCTCCGATGCAACCGACGGTTTTTTGTTGCAAATTTTTCTGCCTGGAGATATACTGGTTGTATTGTGTGATATTTTGGAATAGGAGCAATGCGTTATGAATAAGAAAATCCTTTGGATCACCGAAACGGCTGTGATGCTGGCGCTGCTGATGGGCCTGCAGTGGATGGGATCGCAGATCCCGGAGCCTATGACCAAACAGCTGATTACCGGCAGCCTTGTCAACTGCGTTCTGGTGGTGACCACTTTGATCGCCGGACGGAACAGCGGCCTTACGGTGGCACTGGTTTCTCCGGTGCTTGCCTGCCTGTTTAAGATCGCCCCGGTGATGATCGCTGCCCCGGTGATCATGGCAGGCAATGTGTGCTATGTGCTGCTCATCAGCGCCATCCTTGGCAAATCCCTGAAACCGGTTTGGAGACAGCCTGCAGCCTTGGTGGCCGCATCCGGTGTGAAGTTCGGTGTGCTGTACCTGCTGGGCGTAGAATTGGCAGGGGGCCTGCTGTTCCCTGTTTTGGATGGGAAGACCTTTGCCGGTATGCAGGTGATGAGCGCAAAGATCTTAAAACAGGTGATCAATATGTTCTCCTGGACCCAGCTGGTGACCGCCATTATTGGCGGCGGTTTGGCACTGCTTATTGTCCCGGCTATCCGTAAAGCCTTGAAACGATAAAAAATCAGCCGTCGCAAGACGGCTGATTTTTGTTATTCACAGGGAACAGGTTGCCAGGGTAAGGGGAGAAGATCCCGGGCGGTGACTTTGATCAGGTTGCCCTCTTCGTCATTTACGATGACCCGGATATTCGGGCAATATTCAAAAAGCATTTGCCGGCAGTTGCCGCAGGGGGAAACCACACCGTTAAGGGCCTTTTCGTGGGTAGCCACGATGGTGTCAAATTCCCGCTCTCCGGCGGAAATGGCGATGCCCATAGTGATGTATTCTGCGCAGGAGCCGTGGATGCCGTCGCAGTTTACGCCCCGGTAAATATTGCCGTTTTTGCACAGAAGGGCGCATCCTACTGTGTGATGGTAAATGCCGTCATCGAAGTTTTTGCTTAATACATCCAGTCCGGCAGCAATCAGCTGCCTGTCTGCATCGGTGATCGGATAACGCTGCATATACTGTCCTCCCAATTTCTTATTTGTGGATATACATACGGGAAAGGGTGGGCTCACCATCGCCCTGGACCATTTCGAAAAATTCCCAGCCGTATTTTTCATAAAAACCGGTGTGATCTGTTAGCAGGTAAACAGGGCAGATGCCCTTGGAGCGCAGATCCTCCACGGCCATATCCAGCAGTTTGCCTGCGATGCCACGGCAACGGTGGGCTTCCTCTGTGTAGACGGCACAGATATTGGGCGTCAGGTCTGCCCGGTTGTGAAAGTCATTTTCAATGACCCCCAAACCGCCTACAATTTGCTCGCCATCTAAGCAAAGAAACCAGCCGAGTTCTGTTTTTCCTTGCAAATAGGCCTGCATGCAGGCAAGGTAGGCTTCCACCGGAACATGCCATTTACTGTGAAACCAATTGGCGGCAGTTTGCATCATTTCCGGATACTGCCTTAGTGTAATATATGTATAGGCCATTTTGGCACCTTCTTTTCGCATTATAGGATTTTGGCCTTTTTGGGGTTATTTTTGCAATAGCAGACGGTCAGGGTACTCCCCACAGCAGGAACGGGGCGGCCGGCACCGATCCATTTTCTTTTGGTGTAGGTGCTTCCATTTGCTTCGTACTGCACTTTGATGATATGGGGAAAGGTTGCGCCATCGAGCATGTGCTTTCTTACAGGCTTTGTGTTTACCTTCAGCCACCATTGCTTTGCCACGGAAATGACAGTTCCGGTTGTTTGCTCGTTCATCAAGGCGCCTCCCCACAAAATGTAAGTTTTCTAAGCCAATTATACCTTCATAGCAACCGGAAATCAAGGGGCCCGGCAATATAAGCACAGCCGCCTGCATCATCGCAGGCGGCTGCTTTCATCTGTTCGACAAATTGAAATTGGCTTAACTATTTTCGTCAATCCATTTCTTTGACCAAGCAAACAATGTTTCGGACATCAACATAAAATCAACTGTACCACCTGTTTTCAAATTCAAAAAGGTAGCAACGATAACCTGTTCATCGGCAGATACAACTTTGAGCAATTCTTTTTGATGGCTGATGTAGTTACCCATTTGCTTAAAAGCAATTGCTTGTACAACAAAAGAGGCAGATTTATACAATCCTCGTAAAATATCTTCGCTCTTTTCATACAGCATATTGTGTACACATCCGTGGAATATATTGCATGCACCGATTTTGATTGCTCTGTTCACTGCACTTTCGTCGATAACTGCCATCACTTCGTCAAGGTTTCCCTTGATTGGGGTGGTGTCATAGCAAAATTGGAACAGGTCAGAAGGTTCCCAATTCAAAATTTCATCCTTGCCTGAAAGAAACCCACAAATCAATTCTCTGTGTGGAAGAGTATCCAACATGGTGTTATAGGTTTGAATGTCCATAGCAGACAATTTATCCAGAATTACAACAATATCAATGTCGCTTGTTTCTGTTGCTTCACCACGACCATAACTACCTTGCAAACCAACAAACCATACACGGTTTTCAAAAGTTTCATTTAATATCTGCAAGAAGTTTTTCATCCAAGCAGTAATATCTATCATCTTAATCACCTCGTCAAATTCAAGCTTATCCAATTGTTTTGTCTATTTTATCAAATCGCTGCAATATATACAATATACGCGAACATTCCCGGCAGAGGTTTCTGCCGGGAATGCAACTTTTTTGTTTATAATAATTTTTTCTGTCAGTCGGCGTAACTCAGTCCGTCAAACACCTTATTGCCCATAATTTCGCCTGCGGGGGTATCAACGGAATAAGAGTTTATTCCACATAGATGCAAATAATATTCTCTGCCGGCTTTGTCGGCCACCAGAAGCCACTCCTTGTTATCGGTGCCCAGAATGCTTAAGGGCGTACCCTTTTCCAGCACAAGCGGCTGGGCGGAAATGTCTCTTTCTCTGTAGGCGTAAACCTGACAGAGCAGGGGGCTGTATTTGCTGGGAGGAGGCC
>JAZOUU010000157.1:0-18640 GCA_045658365.1 Faecousia sp.
GGCTGGGCACAGGCACCCCGGTTGGAGTCCCGGCCGGTCATGTAATTGCTCAGCAGGCATCGGCCGGAATAGCTGACGCACATGGCGCCGTGGCCGAAAGTTTCAATTTCCAGTTCTTTCGGAGTCTTTTGGCGGATGGTACGGATTTCCTCCAGGCTGAGTTCTCTTGCCAGTACCACCCGGGTGGCGCCCAAATCATACCAAGCGTTGGCGCAGGCGTAATTGGCGATGGACTGCTGGGTGGAGACATGCCGCTGACATTTGGGAGCATATTTACCGGCCAGGGTAAACGCGCCCATATCCGCAACGATGAGAGCATCCACGCCGGCGTCATTCAGCTGTTCCAGATAGGCAGGAAGACAGTCCACTTCTTCATTCCGGGGCATGGTGTTCACGGTCACATGCACCTTGACGTTGTGGCTGTGGGCAAAGGCGACCGCCTGGGGCAGTTCCTCCGGCGTGAAGTTTCCGGCAAAGGAACGCATCCCAAAGCTGGTGCCGGCCAGATACACAGCATCTGCGCCGTAAAGCACCGCCATTTTCAGCCGTTCCATATCTCCGGCCGGGCTTAATAATTCTAATTTCGGCATATTACTTTTTCAGACTGTTCAGGAAGTCCGTATGCTCCTTATAGGTTTCGGAGAAGCGGTGCTCTCCGGTGGCAGGATTCAGCGCGTAGAAATGATACCTGGTATCCGCAGGGCTCATAGCAGCAAGAATGGCGGACAGACCGGGGTTGGAAATGGGCGTGGGAGGCAAACCGGGGTTTTTGTAGGTGTTATAAGGACTGTCCAGGGATGTGTCGATATTTTGGGAATCTCCGCCTTGGGCGTAGACGATGGTAGCGTCGATATCCAGAGTGGGGTAGTTTGAAGCATTGGTCAGGCGGTTGTAGATGACGGAGGAAACATTGTAGTTTTCGCCGGTATGGGCGCTCTCTTTTTCAATCATGGAGGCGATGTTAATAATATCGTAGAGGTCTACCTTGTGTTCATCGATATAAGCCTGACTGTAGCCGTTTTTCCGCATCATAGCTGCCAGTCGTTCGTTCAGAGAGGCAATGCGGGTCTCCAGATCGTCCTGCAGCTGATCCTCAAACCGATCCAGGAACTTGATAAAGACGTGCCGGGGGGTATCATTGGTGTAGAAATTGTAGGTATCCGGGAAGAGGAATCCCTCCAGCGTGTATTTATGGCCTCGCTCAACGCCCTCAAGGAACCAATAATCTGCAAACTCACTTTCTGCGGCATAGGCTTCCAGCTTCGCAGCAGTGCAGACACCCTTTTCTTCCAGCAGCTTGAAGATCTGGGCGCAGGTATAGCCTTCCGGAATCATAACTTCAACGGATTCCCGGTAGGAGGAGGTAGCAGACATGCCGCCCACCAGCGCGTGGTAATCGTACAGGCTGTTGAGCTTAAAAGTGCCGGTGCTGATGGTTTCCTCAGCGTTGGAGATGTCGGCATACAGCCGGAACAAATCGGGGTATTCGATCAAACCTGCGCTATAGAGTTTTTGAGTGATGGATTCGATATTGTCTGAGTCGGTGATGGTGACGTAAATGGTGCGATCTTCCCGGCCAAAAGCCAGCACGTCGGTAGCACACCGCCAAAGAAAACGGCCCAGAGAAATGCCGATACCAACGGCCAGTACCAGCCAGATGGCTGTGGACAGCAGATGGGGAAGTCCAAACAGTCCGTATCCGCTTTTGCGCTTGGGACGCACTTTCCGAACAGGAGCGTCGGGGTCGGCGGGGGCTTCTGCGGGTGAATCCTCGTTTACTTCCTCGGACGCGGCATCTTCCCCTTCGGGAGACTCGGGTACTTCCTCGGGGATAGGGGCTAAGACCTCTTCCAAAGAGGGTTCCCGTTCCAGAGAATCCTCTGCAAGGGCCTCTTTCATGATGCGTTCCAGTTCCATGTCCGACAGGTCGCTTAAGCCTGCGGCAGAAACCGCTTGTTCATCGGGCCCAATTTCCTCCGAAGCCGGGGACATAAGATCATCAAACCAATCGGATTGATTGGGGTTTTTCTTGTTATCCATCGTTTGTACCTCCTGTCAGCGAATCACAATTTGCCGCGCTACCGTATCCGCTGCTTCGCGGCCCTTCAGGGCTTCGATCAGCAGCAGACCAAAGGGGATCGCGCAGCCGGCAGAGGTGCCGGTGATGAGTTTGCCGTCCCGGACGCAGGGAACATCGGGAATCATAACGGCATTTGCCATACCGGACTCACAGCCGGGGTAGCAGGTGGCCTGTCGGTTCGCGGTAATACCAAGGTCAGCAAGTACCGTAGGGCCGGCGCAGATGGCGGCCACAAATTTATCGTTTTCCCAGGCAAACTGCAGCGCTGCTATGGCCTGCGCATTTGCGCGGCAGGAGGCTACACCGCCCAAACCACCGGGGAGGATAATCATATCCAGCTGGGTCAAATCCATCTCGTCCAGGGTGATATCCGCTTCCACACCGATGCTGTGGCTGCCGTATACTGTCTTGCCGTTAATGCCGACAGTCATAACGGAAATATTTGCCCGGCGGAGCAGATCCAGGGGCGCAATGGCCTCGATTTCTTCAAAACCGGTACCTAAAAGCATATATACCATACTTATTTCTCCAAACATTGCCGCACATGGCGGTAAATTTCTTCGTGGATATCTTCTATGCTGCGCATTTTTCCGTTCCGGACACATTCAATTACAGTCCAGCCGTAGAAGGCGGCAGCCGCCCGGCCGGTATTCCGGCAGGTGGTCAGATATTCCATATCCTTTTCGTGAATGTCAGCCTGAGTATTAGTGGCTTCTTCCCGATTTCTTAGCAGCTTTTCCGTAAAGTCCGTGGGGACATCCAGATACAATGTTAGATCCGGACGGGGAAGCCCCAGACGGTCATATTCAAACTCATAGAGCCATTTCAGAAATTCTCCCTGTTTTTCTGCTGGCTCTTTGGATGCCTGATGGACGGCGTTGGAGGTAGTATACCGATCGGAAACGATCAAGCCGCCCTGTCGGTACCATTCGCCCCAGTCCTGCTTGAAGGAGGCGTACCGATCGACTGCATAGAATGCAGAAGCGGCATAGGCATTCACATCTGTGGGCTTGCTGCCGAACTCTCCCCCCAGATACATGCGGATCAGAGAGGAACTGGGCTCGGAATACCGGGGGAATACCAGTGTTTTAAATTCCTGCGCGTCCTGTTGTAAATGCTCCGTCAAACGGCGAAATTGAGTGGATTTCCCGGAACCGTCAGTACCTTCGATGACAATTAGTTTACCCATAGCAAAGCGCCTCCCAGCCATAGTTATACTATGATATCATAGAATACCACATTTTTTCTCATTTGTCCACTCCCGGGACCTGGGATTTTGCTTTTCTCCGGGGGAAAGAAGGTTGCATATTTGGGAAAAAGCTGATAGAATATAGCAAAACACAAGACAAAGGAAGAGTTAGATGAAAGAAATGATGACATTTGCGGACTTAGGGTTGTCCGAGGCAATGTTGAAGGCGCTGGAAAAGAAAGGCTACGGATATCCTACCACCATTCAAGCGGAAGCCATTCCCTGCTTTTTGCAATGGAAGGATGTGATTGCGAAAGCGCCTACCGGCACAGGAAAAACCTTTGCGTTTGGCATCCCTATGATTGAGCATATCGATCCTGCTAATGAAGCGGTGCAGGGTTTGATCCTTGCGCCTACCAGAGAACTGGCCATCCAGATCGGCGATGAATTGCGTGGTCTGCTGACCTATTACCAGGGGATCCGGGTGGCGGTGCTTTACGGCGGCGCCGGCATCGGTGGACAGATCAAGCAGTTGGAAAAGAAGCCCCAAATCGTGGTGGCTACACCGGGTCGGCTGATGGACCACTATAACCGTAAGACCATCCGGCTGGACAGTATCTTAACTGTGGTGCTGGACGAAGCAGACCGGATGCTGGACATGGGCTTTTTCAAGGATGTGACCCGAATTATCGAAAAGGTAAAGAACCGGAAAAATCTGGGCCTGTTTTCTGCCACCATCTCCCAGGAGGTCATGACGGTTTCCTGGATGTATCAGCGCGATGAAGTGGAAATTACAGTTGAGCCAAAAAAAGAGGATCGACCGGATATTGACCAGTACAGCATCACTGTGACACCACTCCAAAAAGCGGAAACCACTCTGCGGCTAATTCGCACCCAGGGCTATGAACGGGTGATGATTTTCTGCAATACAAAGCATATGTGCCAGCGGCTCTGCGATGAATTCCAAAGAACCGGGTTGGACTGCGAATGCATTCACGGTGATATTCGCCAGAGCCTCCGGGAAAAGACCATGCAGCGCTATCGGGACGGCAAGCTGGCGGTGCTGATCGCTACGGATGTTGCGTCCCGGGGCATTGACGTGGACGATGTGGACTGTGTTATCAATTATGATGTGCCGGAAGAAAACGAATATTACGTCCACCGCATCGGTAGAACCGGCCGCGCCAAGCGAAAGGGAAGCGCCTATTCCATCATCGGCAATTTCCCGGAAAAGGCCAAACTGGACGAAATTGCAAAGTTCTCCAATTACACCATCCGACCCATGCTGTTGGGAGAGGACGGAAGTTTGACGGAAGAACAGGTGAAGGCTCCCGCGCCTGTTAAGAGGCGGTTCCGTTGAGGGCCGCGGAACAGGGCTTCCTGCTGCTGACCTGTGATTTTGGTGACCCGGAGCGGAAAATTTTGACGGCGCCCCAGCTGCGAACCTTAGCATCAAGAATGGAAATGGCGGATAGACGCCTGGAGGATCGGGAACTGGAAGCGGCAGACTTGATCTCCTTGGGATATTCTTCCCAGATGGCTCAGCGAATTGTTTCGCTGCTTTCTGAGGGGGCGCGGTTAGATCACTACCTGAGAAGAGGAAAACAATGTTTCTGCCACGCCATCAGCCGAATCAGCCCCGGTTATCCTCTGCGCCTGCGAAAGAGATTGGGTCTGGATGCACCGGGCTGTCTGTGGGCAAAGGGCGATGTTTCCTTGCTGGATGCGCCGAAAATTTCATTGGTGGGCAGTCGGGAATTGCGCTGGGAAAATAGAAATTTTGCCGCAGAGGCAGGGGCGCAGGCAGCGAAACAAGGATATGTATTGGTGTCCGGAAATGCCCGGGGAGCGGATCGCACCGCTCAGGAGGCATGTCTGAAAAACGGCGGCAGCGTCATCTGTGTGATTGCAGACAGTTTGGGAGAAAAGCCCATAGAGGGAAATGTCCTCTATTTGAGCGAGGGTGGATTTGACCATGCGTTTTCTGCCCAAAGAGCTCTGAGCCGAAATCGGATCATCCATGCGCTTAGCGGAAAAACTCTGGTTGCGCAAAGCGATTTCTATACCGGCGGCACCTGGGACGGCAGCACGAAGAATTTGAAAAACGGTTGGAGCAGCCTGTTTTGCTTTGACGATGGCTTACCTGCGGCGGGTGCATTGGAGCAGATGGGCGCTACATTGATTGGATATAGTCAACTGGAAGATTTGCAGGCTCTGACATCCGAACACATGAATTTTTTATCCAAGGACGAATGAAACCGTCCTTGGATTTTTTGCTCATAAAAAAGAAGAACCGCCGGCTGGCGGTTCTTCTGGAGCTAGTGACCTGACTCGTTTGCATTTTCGGCTACGCCGAAAATTAAGGTTCCGCTCCGTCTAGCCGTCGCGGGCAACCTGCCCCCGGCAGGTTGCATTATATGGTTCGAGTCAGGAATATAAATAGGAAGAACCGCCGGTTGGCGGTTCTTCTGGAGCTAGTGACCTGACTCGAACAGGCGACCTTCTCATTACGAGTGAGATGCACTACCGACTGTGCTACACTAGCGCGTATTTAAGCGAAATCATTATATCGGTTTTCAGGGTGATTGTCAACAGCTTTTTCCAGGTGCGTTAGCGAAGCGGAATGAAACCTGCAACCCTATGACAATGGGGATGGACAAAAGAAAGAATATTGGATATTTATACACTGTTGATTGACACCGGTGGAAAAGAGGTGTATAATCCGGTGTATATATTTCATGCTTATTCTGATGAAGAATACACCGAAAACAGAAACATAAAGAGGGGACAGAATATGCGTATCGTAATTAAAATCGGCACTTCTACCTTAGCCCATCCCACGGGACATTTGAATGTCCGCCGGGTGGAGGAATTGTGCAAGTGTATAAGCGATATTAAAAATGCCGGCCATGAGGTCATTGTGGTATCCTCCGGCGCCATTGGTATGGGCGTGGGAAAACTGGGATTGCGGCAGCGGCCTACGGACATCCCTACCAAGCAGGCGTCTGCGGCGGTGGGACAGTGCGAGCTGATGTATACATACGACAAACTGTTCAGCGAATACAGCCATACGGTAGCCCAGCTGCTGATTACCGGCGAGGATATTGCCAGCGAAAAGCGACATGACAATTTCGGCAATACCATTAACAGATTGCTGGAACTGGGAGCACTGCCCATTATCAATGAAAATGATACGGTGTCCACCGAGGAAATTGTCATTGGTGACAATGATACGCTGGCGGCCATTGTGGCAAAGAGTATTGGTGCTGAACTGTTGATTTTGCTGTCTGATATTGACGGTTTGTATACCGCCGATCCCCATACGAATTCCCATGCGAAGCTGATTCATGAGGTGTTGGAGCTGAATGAGGAGATTTATGCTTTGGGCGGCGCTGCGGCATCCCAGCAGGGCACCGGCGGTATGGCTACCAAGCTTCGGGCAGCGGCTATTTGTACGGAGTACGGCTGCGATATGATTATTGCCAACGGCGCTTGCCCTGAGTATTTGTACGACATTTTGGATGGAAAGCCGGTAGGCACCAGATTTGTGGGGAAAAAGCAATGAAAGAAATGCTTTCCGCTGCAAAAGCAGCGAAATCTACGGTGAGTGTGTTGACCACTCAGCAGAAAAACGCCGGTCTGGCAGCCATGGCTGCAGCGCTTGAGGAGCAGCAGGAGAAAATTCTTGCTGCCAATGCCCTGGATATGGCGCAGGCGGCAGGAACGGTGTCCGATGTGATGCTTGACCGGCTTCGTCTGACACCGGAGAGAATCGCAGGTATGGCGAAGGGGATTCGGGAGGTGATGGCCCTGCCGGATCCTGTGGGCCATGTGTTGGAAGAATCCTGCCGGAAAGACGGCTTGAAAATCCAAAAGCTTTCTGTTCCCATGGGTGTGATCGCCATCATCTATGAGAGCCGCCCCAATGTGACGGCGGATGCCGCAGCATTGGCACTGAAAAGCGGTAATGTTTGCATACTTCGGGGCGGAAAAGAAGCCTTCCGGTCTGCACAGGCTATCGTCAGCGCCTTGCGAGAAGGACTCTCCTCTGTGGGAATTCCGGAAAATGCGGTGAATCTGGTGCAAGATACCTCCCGGGACAGCGCAAAGGCGTTGATGACTGCCAACGGATACGTGGACCTGTTGATTCCCAGAGGGGGTGCAGGCCTGATCAACGCATGCATTCAGACCGCCACCGTGCCCTGCATCGCCACCGGTACAGGTATTTGCCATGTGTATGTGGAAGCGTCGGCGGATTTGGATATGGCGCTGGAAATCGTGAATAACGCAAAGACCAGCCGACCCAGTGTGTGCAATGCAGAAGAAGTGCTGCTGGTAGACCGGGAGATCGCTCCGGCGTTCCTGCCCGTGCTGTATGAAAAGCTGGTCACTCAGCGGGAAAAATCCGGCCTTACTCCGGTACAGCTGCGGCTGGATTCCTATGCGAAATCCATCATTTCCGGCGCGGATGCGACGGAAGCGGATTTTGATACGGAATTTTTAGATTATATTTTGGCAGTTCGCTGCGTAGATGGCGTGCAGGAGGCGGTGCAGCATATTCGCAGCCACTCCACAGGCCACAGCGAGGCCATTGTGACTCGCAGCGAGAGCGCAAAGCAGGCTTTTGTTGCGGGAGTGGATTCTGCTGCGGTGTATATCAATGCTTCCACCCGTTTTACCGATGGGGGCGAGTTTGGCCTTGGTTGTGAAATGGGAATCTCCACTCAAAAGCTTCATGCCAGAGGGCCAATGGGACTTAGAGAATTAACCAGCTACAAATATGTCATCACAGGACAGGGACATATTCGGTAAAACTGCTGAATTTCTCTTGTGGACAAATGTTTTTGGCGGAAAGTATTGACTGGGTTAAAAACCGGTGGTAAAATGGACGAATCAAGTAAAAGAGGTGGATTTCTATGGCAAAGAAAGACATTGATTGGGGCAGCCTTGGCTTCGGTTATGTACAGACCGACTTGAGATTTGTCTCCAATTTTAAAAATGGCCAGTGGGATGAGGGTGTGATGACCGATCAGGCTTCCATCACCATGAGCGAATGCGCCTGTGTGCTTCAGTATGCCCAAACCTGCTTTGAGGGCATGAAGGCCTACACCACGGTGGATGGAAAAATCGTTTGCTTCCGGCCGGATTTGAACGCTGCCCGGATGGCGGACTCCTGCCGCCGGATGAAGATGCCCGTATTCCCGGAGGATCGTTTCGTGGATGCTGTGGTACAGACGGTTCGCGCCAATGCGGACTGGGTGCCGCCCTATGGCTCCGGCGCATCCCTGTATCTGCGTCCCTACATGTTCGGCAGCGATGCCATTATCGGCGTTAAGCCTGCCAATGAGTTTCAGTTCCGGATCTTTGCCACCCCCGTGGGCCCCTACTTTAAGGGCGGCATTAAGCCTCTGACTCTGCGGATTTCCGATTTTGACCGTGCCGCCCCCAGAGGGACCGGCCACATTAAAGCTGGCCTTAATTATGCCATGAGCCTGTTCCCCATTGTGGACGCCCATGAGCAGGGTTACGATGAAAATGTCTATCTGGACAGTGCCACAAGAACCTGTATTGAGGAAACCGGCGGCGCCAACATCATCTTCGTGACCAAGGACGGCAAGCTGGTGACACCTAAGTCCGATACGATTTTGCCCTCCATTACCCGCCGCTCTCTGATGGTGGTTGCCAAGGAGTATTTGGGTATGGAAGTAGAGGAGCGGGAAGTTCCGCTTAAAGAACTGGAAGATTTTGCTGAGTGCGGCCTTTGCGGTACTGCAGCAGTGATTTCTCCGGTGGGCAAGATCGTTGACCACGGCAAGGAAATCAACTTTGCCGGCATGGGCCCTGTGATTCAGAAACTGTATGACACCCTGACCGGCATCCAGATGGGCAGAATTGAGGCTCCCGAGGGCTGGATTCAAGTCATCGACTGAGAATTTCACGTAATCATTGTGGCGCTGCTTCTGCGGCGCCACATTCCTTTATCAGCAAGAAAATTTGTATAAAATGCTCTTGACTTTAGCGAAGTAAAGTGCTAAACTGGTGAAGTGATTACATTAGGAGGCTGGGATTATGAAATTTCGCTGTGAATCCGTTGACCGGCTGTTTGATACTATTTTAAATTTGAAAAGCAGGGAAGAGTGCTATGCCTATTTTGAAGACCTCTGCACCATTAAAGAAATTCAGGACATGGCCCAGCGGTTGGATGTGGCCATTTTGCTGACGAAGGGTTACAGTTATCAGAAAATTACGGAAAAGGTGGAGACCAGCACCGCCACCATCGGCCGTGTCAGTAAATGTCTCAATTATGGCAGCGGCGGATACCGCCGGGCCATTGAAGCGCTGGAAGAACAGGAGGAACAGAAATGAATCTGCAGCAGCTTTCTTTGGGCTTTCAGGAAAAGGTGACTTTTGAACTCCGTGGGCTTTATAACCGATATGGGTATACCCAGTACAAAATGAGCAAGTTTGAAGAGTATGACCTGTACGCAAAGAATAAGGATTTTTTGATTTCCGACAGTGTCATCACTTTTATGGATTTCAGCGGTAAATTGATGGCGCTGAAGCCGGACGTAACTCTTTCTATTGTAAAAAACAGCGCGCAGCAGGAAGGCTCTGTGCAGAAGCTGTATTATAACGAAAACATCTACCGTGTGGCCAAAGGCAGCGGAAGTTTTCGGGAAATGATGCAGGTGGGCCTGGAGTGCATGGGCGCGATTGATACCTATACTATTTGTGAAGTGCTGACCCTGGCGGTGGAGAGCCTGAAGAAGATTTCTCCCAACAGCCTGTTGAATGTTTCCCACCTGGGACTTTTGACTAAGATTTTGGACGGCATGGGCATTGCGGATGGGCTTCGGGATCAGGTTTTACAGGCCATTGGGGAGAAGAATCCCCATGATTTGCTTGCCATCTGCCGGGATGCCGGCGTTTCTGAAGAGTACGGCAAAGCGTTGGCGGCTGTTTCCAAGCTCAGCGGTTCACCGGAGCAGGTTTTGCAGGATGTGGAGAAATTGACATCTTCGCTGGACGTGCAGGAGGAACTTAACAAAATTCGGGGGTTGTTTACCACTCTTACTCCCGATGTTTTGGATCGGATCCATTTTGATTTTTCCGTGGTGGATAATATTCACTACTACAACGGCATCGTATTCAAGGGTTTTGTAAGCGGCGTTCCTAACAGCGTGCTGTCCGGCGGACAGTATGACAAGCTGATGCAAAAAATGAACCGCAGATCTGGCGCCATCGGCTTTGCTGTATATATGGATGCCCTGGAGCGGCTGGAGCAGCAGACCAAAGAATATGATGTGGATGTGGTCATTCTCTACGATTCCCAAGCGGACTTAGGCGCGGTCAGCGCTTACGCCCAGAATCTCCGGGATGAGGGCAGCACCGTGCTGGTCCAACCCGCCTTGCCCGAAGGATTGCGGTATGGCCGTCTGGTAAAAATTTGCGGCAGTGAGGTGAAAACCGATGCTTAATATTGCGCTGCCCAAGGGCAGATTGGGCGAAAAGGTCTACGCTATGTTTGAAAAGGCGGGCTTTGACTGCCCTTCCATCCGGGAAGAGAGCAGAAAGCTGATTTTCGAAAACCCGGAAAAAGGGGTTCGCTATTTCTGGGTAAAGCCGTCGGATGTGGCGATTTATGTGGAGCGTGGCGCGGCGGACATCGGTGTGGCCGGCAAGGATATTCTGCTGGAATATGCCCCGGATGTCTATGAACTGCTGGACTTACATACAGGGAAATGTCGGATGGCAGTGGCGGCGAAAAAAGATTTTTGCGATGATACCCAGAAGACACTCCGGGTAGCTACTAAATTTTCCAACATTGCCGCCCAGTATTACCGCTCCATTGGCCGGGATATTGATATTATCCATCTAAACGGTTCTATTGAGATCGCACCGATTTTGGGCCTGTCCGATGTGATTGTGGACATCGTGGAAACGGGAACTACCTTAAAGGAGAATGATTTGGAGGTATTCCAGACCATCGTTCCCATCAGCGCCCGGCTGATTGCCAATAAGGCGGCCTATCAGTTCAAAAAGGAAACCATAGAGTTGCTCCGAGAGAATCTTGCCGGACAAATGGAGGCATAAGAATGATCAGTATTTTAAAATACGGGCAAGTACCCAACAGCGAGATTTTTGCCCGGAAAGAACCAAAAATGAATGTGGAGGCTATCGTTTCCGATATCATTGAGGACGTGAAGCAAAACGGAGATAAGGCGCTGTTTACCTACTGCGAAAAATTTGACAAAGCCCGGTTGACCGCCTTGCAGGTGTCCCAAGAGGAAATGGACGAAGCGGTTGCCCAGGTAGAACCGGAGTTTTTGGAAATTCTGGAAAAGGCCGCAGCAAACATCCGGAAATTTCACTCCCGGCAAGTCCGAAACAGTTTCGTGATCAACGAGGAAGACGGGGTAGTCATTGGTCAGAAGATCATTCCCGTGGATCGGGCAGGACTGTATGTCCCCGGCGGCACGGCTTCGTACCCGTCCACCGTGCTGATGGACGCCATTCCTGCCAAAATCGCAGGCTGCCGGGAAGTGGTGATGGTTACACCGCCCAATTCTCAAGGAAAGATTCAGCCGGTGATTCTGGCTGCGGCAAAGGTGGCCGGCATCGACAAGATTTTCAAGGTTGGCGGCGCCCAGGCCATTGCCGCTCTGGCTTATGGCACGGAGTCCATTCCAAAGGTGGATAAAATCGTGGGCCCGGGCAATGCCTTTGTGGCAGAAGCCAAAAAGCAGGTCTATGGAAAAGTATCCATCGATATGATTGCCGGCCCCAGTGAAATTCTGATTGTTGCGGACGGCGCTACAGACCCCAGATATGCCGCGGCAGATCTGCTTTCCCAGGCGGAGCATGACAAACTGGCCAGTGCCGTTCTGGTAACGGACAGCTTGCGCTTGGCAGAGGCGGTACAGCAGGAACTGGAGCGGCAGATTCCGCTTCTGGAGCGCAGCGAAATTGCAAGAGCCTCCATTGACGATTACGGCAAAATTATCGTGGCGGAGAATCTGATGCAGGCCATCGAGATCGCCAATGAGATTGCGCCGGAGCATCTGGAGCTGTGCGTGGAGCAGCCTTTTGATTATCTGGATAAGGTCCGTCACGCAGGATCCATCTTTATGGGCAGGAATTGCCCTGAGGCGCTTGGAGATTACTTTGCCGGCCCCAATCACACCTTGCCTACCAGCGGAACCGCCAGATTTTCCAGCCCTTTGTCTGTAGACGATTTTATTAAAAAGACCCAGTTTACTTATTACACAAAGGATGCGCTGAAAAAGGTGGCGAAGGATGTGGCCTATTTTGCCAAGGCAGAGGGCCTTACCGCCCATGCAAAAAGCGCAATCATTCGTACAGAGGAGATAGATGTATGAGCAGATTTTTCAGCGAAGAATTTCGTACTGTGACCCCCTATGTTCCAGGGGAGCAGCCCAAGGACAAGAAGTACATTAAACTTAATACCAATGAATCGCCCTTTCCGCCGTCCCCCAAAGCCCAGGCTTATGCAAAGCAGGCAGCCGAAGGGCTGCAGCTCTACTCCGACCCGGAGTGCAAGGCATTGCGGGAAGCAGCAGCCAAGCGGCTGGGTGTGGATGTGGACGAAATCGTGTTTACCAACGGTTCGGACGAGATCTTGAATTTTGCCTTTATGGCATTCTGTGATAAGAAGCATGGCGTAGCATTTCCGGATATCAGTTATGGCTTTTATCCTGTGTATGCCAATCTGTATGGGATTCCGGCCATGCAGGTGCCCCTGCGGGAGGATTTCTCTATTTGCGCTGATGATTATATCGGTTTAAACCGCACCATCGTTATTGCCAATCCCAACGCTCCCACCGGCTTGGCGCTGCCTCTGTCGGAAATTGAGCGGATCGTCAAGGGAAATCCCGACAATGTTGTGGTCATCGATGAAGCCTATGTGGACTTTGGAGGAGAAAGCGCAGTCAAACTGATTCCGAAATACGATAATTTACTGGTAACCCAGACCTTTTCCAAGTCCCGCTCCATGGCTGGCGGCAGATTGGGCTTTGCGGTAGGCTGCAAAGCGCTGATTCAGGATATCAATACCATTCGATTTTCCACCAATCCTTTTAATATCAACGCAATGACCATGGCTGCCGGTTTGGGTTCTTTGGAGGACGAGGAATATTTCCAAAATAACTGCCGCGCTATTATCGAAAACAGAACCTGGCTTACAGAGAAGCTGCGGCAGATGGGCTTTACGGTTATTGATTCTATGACCAATTTCGTCTTTGCAAAGCACCCGAAAATGGGCGGCAAGGAACTGTATTTAAAACTGAAGGACAATGGAATTTTGGTGCGTCATTTTGGCGGCGAACGGTTGACTCCGTTTATCCGTATTACCATTGGCGATGCCCAGCAGATGCAGACGCTGGCAGATACCATCGGAAAGATTTTGGAGGAGTGTCTATGAGAACAGCGGAAATTATCAGAAATACAGCGGAAACCCAAATTAAGCTGTCACTGACACTGGAAGGAAGCGGCTCTGCGTCCATCGACACCGGCTGTGGATTTCTCGACCACATGCTGACTCTCTTTGCCAAGCATGGCAGATTTGATTTGACACTAAACTGCAAGGGGGATACCTATGTAGATGACCACCACACGGTGGAGGATGCGGGCATCGCTCTGGGACAGGCCTTTAAAGAAGCCCTGGGGGAGAAGCGGGGCATTTGCCGCTATGGTGATACGGTTCTTCCTATGGACGAGGCCTTGATTTTGGCTGCGGTGGACTTGTCCGGCCGGGGCTATCTGGGTTATGCTCTGCAGATTCCCACGGAAAAAGTAGGAAGCTTTGATACCGAGCTGGTTGAGGAATTCTGGTTGGGCTTTGTCCGCAATGCTCAGTGCGCCCTCCACATCCGTCAGCTTGCCGGCGCCAATTCTCACCACATCATAGAGGGCGCGTTTAAGGCCGCAGGCCGTGCCTTGCGGCAGGCAGTGGCGGTGGAGCCGGAATTTGCCGATGAGATTCCGTCTACAAAGGGAGTTCTGGCATGATTGCATTGGTGGACTATGGCGTAGGCAATCTGTTCTCACTGAAAAGCTCCTTTGGCGCCATCGGTGAGAACGTAGAGATTGTCAGCGATGCTGAAGGCCTTGCCCGGGCGGATAAGATCATTCTGCCGGGGGTGGGCGCATTTGAAGATGCGGCAAACAAGCTTCGTCGCTCTGGGCTGGATCATGTGCTTCTTGACCAGGCAGAAGCAGGAAAGCCTTTAATGGGCATCTGTCTTGGTATGCAGCTGCTGTTTGAAGAAAGCTATGAATACGGCATCCACAAGGGGCTGGGCTTGATTCCCGGACAGGTGCGCCCCGTTGCAGAGGTAATTCCCAAAGAGTATAAAATTCCTCACATCGGTTGGAATGGATTACATATGCAAAAGGACTCCCCGATCCTTCAGAATATTTCCCAAGGCGACTGCGTGTATTTTGTCCATTCCTATTATGCCACCGGCTGCGAACCCTTTACCATCGCCACCACGGAGTACGGCGCAGAGCTGACCGCGGCGGTACAAAGGGAGAATGTGTTTGGCTGCCAGTTCCATCCGGAAAAAAGCGGAAATGTGGGACTGAGTATTTTGAAGGCCTTTGCCCAGTTGTAAGGAGGCGGAAACCATGATCATATATCCTGCCATTGACTTATATGGTGGAAAAGCGGTTCGTTTGCTCCGGGGCGACTATGGGCAGATGACAGTATACAGCGACTGCCCGGTGGAGGTGGCAAAAGATTTTGTCCGCCAAGGCGCGACCCACATTCATCTGGTGGATCTGGAGGGCGCAAAAGAGGGGACGACCCCCAATTTTGAAACCGTGCGGGCTATTAAAGAACAAACCGGCGCATTTTGCGAGATCGGCGGCGGCATCCGAAACATGGATGTGCTGAACCGGTATCTTTCCGCCGGCATTGACCGGGTGATTTTGGGAACGGCTGCAGTGACGGAGGAGGGGTTTCTTCGGTCTGCGGTGGAAACCTACGGTAAGAAAATTGCCGTTGGGCTGGATATAAAGGACGGCTACGTGGCCATCAAAGGATGGACGGAGAAATCTGATCTGGAGGCTATGGCCTTTTGCGAGGGCCTGGCTAAGATTGGCGTAAAGACCTTGATTTGTACAGATATTTCCAAAGATGGCGCCATGGAAGGCGCAAATCACGACCTGTATTACCGGCTTTCTCAGCGGTTTGACATGGACATCATCGCCTCTGGCGGCGTATCCTCCCTGGAGGATGTGAAGCGGCTGCGGAGTATGGATATCCACGGCGCGATCATCGGAAAGGCCTATTATACAGGGGCAATCCAATTGGCAGAAGCCATTGAGGTAGCAAAATGATCACAAAACGAATCATACCCTGCCTGGACGTGAAAGACGGCAGAGTGGTGAAAGGTGTCAATTTCGGCGGCTTGCAGGATGTGTCCTCTCCGGTAGAGTTGGCGAAGTATTACAGCGACCATGGGGCGGATGAGCTGGTGTTTTATGATATCACCGCATCCGCCGAGGGAAGAAAGCTGTTTACGGATATTTTGCGGCAGACCGCCAGTCAGGTGTTCATTCCCTTGACGGTGGGCGGCGGCATCAATACCGTGGAGGATTTCGACCGGGTCTTAAAATGCGGCGCAGATAAGGTCAGCGTCAATTCCGGCGCGATTCGGAATCCGGAATTGGTCAGCGAGGCGGCCAAACGCTACGGCGACCAGTGCGTGGTTCTGTCTGCGGATGTGAAAAGGGTGGACGGTCAGTTCCGGATCTTTGCCAAGGGAGGCAGAGAGGATACCGGCATGGAGGCTATTTCCTGGATCAAGCGCTGTGTGGACAGCGGCGCAGGGGAAGTGGTGGTCAATTCCATCGATACCGATGGCGTCAAGGGCGGTTTTGATCTTTCCATGCTGGAGGCGGTGTGCAATGCGGTATCCGTTCCGGTGATTGCTTCCGGCGGCGCCGGGAAAATCCAGGATTTTATCACTTTGTTTCAGACCCTGCCCCAGGTGGATGCCGGTTTGGCAGCATCCATTTTCCACTTTGGGGAAGTGCAGATTCCGGACTTAAAATTATCTATGTCCCAGGCAGGGATTCCTGCCAGACGGTAAGGAGTGCAGAAAAATGATTGACATTGAACAACTGAAATTTGATGAAAAGGGGTTAATTCCTGCTATCGTGGTGGATGCCATCACCAAAAAGGTACTGACCCTGGCTTATATGAACCGGGAAAGTCTGAAGATTTCCATGGAAAAGGGACTAACCTGCTTCTGGAGCCGTTCCCGGCAGGAGCTATGGCTGAAGGGGGAAACCAGTGGGAATTATCAGCACATTGTTTCCATCACTGCTGATTGCGATGGGGATGCTTTGGTGGTTATGGTGGAAAAGGATGGCCCTGCCTGCCACTTAGGCACGGATTCCTGCTTTGCCCAGAGCGTATATCAGAACGATGAGCGTCATGAATTCTCTTACGAGGGGCTGATGGAGCTTCTGGTGGGGCGCAAACAGGAAAAGAAGGAAGGCTCTTATACTACCTATCTTTTTGAGAAGGGCCTGGACAAGATTCTTAAGAAAGTGGGAGAGGAGTCCACCGAGGTCATTATTGCTGCTAAGGAGCAGGACAAGAAAGAAACGATCTATGAAATTGCAGACCTTGCCTACCATGTGATGGTGCTGATGATCGAAGCCGGCATTACGCTGGAAGATATCCACAGGGAGCTTGCTTCCCGTCATGTGATCGACCACAAGGTAAAGCAGGAAAAAATGACCAAATAAAGAATGCCACTGGCAGAGTTTTTGCAAGGTGGAATTGTAAAACAAGAATAAAAAACACCGTATTTTGCGGTTCTACTCGCAAAATACGGTGTTTTTCTAACTATTCAAATAACCACACAGCCACTAAGCATCATTCCCACTCGATGGGAGATTTTTGGCTTTGTAGATATGTAGTGGTTGCTGGTATATTAGCATTCGAGATGTAGTGCTATTATACCAGTTATTTTGTTTTACCGGACTTTTGTTGGTCAAAAGTTGGTCACGGTTTCAGATGATTCTGCAGTTCGGATAGCCAATTAGGCACATGATTACCGATGGTTCGCAATTCACCGTTGCAATATTCTGCTACCTTTACAAAACCGTTATCATTATCATAAAACTCTGCTTCGTCACAGTAAGGAAGAACCTTTGCAACAGCTTCCCAACGGCCAGCGAAACGGCGCTGCACATCGTCTTTAGGGATGTTGTGTCCACCGCGCTTGACCCGGTTGTCGATTCGCAAAAGACTTTCAGACAGGGTGTCCAATCCTACATAGAACATTCTGACATGGTAACCCAGCTCTTTAACTTCCTTAGCAGTGGCTTCCGTCTTGTAACCGGAAAGGGTGGTCTCCTGCGTGAAGGATACATTACGATGAATACAATCACGGATCATGGCTAAAGCAGCCTTGCCGCCGGAAAGGGGATTGCCACCAAGTTCTGCTGTAATTTTGTCAACATCAATAATAACGCCCAGATCTGTTGTTCGCTCTTTCAGAACACCGGTAAAGCTGGACTTGCCAACACCGTTAACGCCCCCGATGATCGTATAAGTCTTCATGAAATCACCTCAAGCGTAATATAGCATATTCCAAATCGATTTGCAAGATAGTGGAAGTATACTGATTCACTTATCAGAAATTTATCAAATTTGAAATAAATTGATTATGTATCTCGATTATTACAACAGCTGAAGTACCAAGGCTTGACGAAAGGGCTTGCCACCTGCATTATGCAGATAGCAAGCCCTCTTTGCGATTTAATAGTTAGGAATATTCGTATAATTGCTAGGGTAACACGTCAGAATCTTGTGTCCAAAAGCTTCTGTGGTGTATGGTTTACACCATAGTGGCCCACATATAGCGGGTGTCGCCATTACCGTTTTTACCTGCCCAGATGCAGACATAGGCTTTGTAATACTTACCCGTAGAGCCTTGAAAGGAAACATATGAACAATGATAATTGTCATCCTCTACAAGCATAGACGAATAGTTTTCATGGGAGAAGGTCTTAACACGAGTCCATGTGCTGTTATCGCTAGACTCATATAGAATTATTGAAATTCCACAAAACCCTTGATACGACTGTATTTTTTGTTGACATCTACGCATGAAAAGTGGTATGATAGCGGTGAATAAGTGGGAGCTACCAGTGCCTTAGAAGGAGTAGTTCTACGCAACTCCCCGAATTTAAGTTTCCTACTCTATTATTTCCATATCTGCACCATTTCTATTCGCAATGGAAAATATACGAGCATTTGCTGGAACAGCATGTGATCGTGGGAGAGAATAGCAATAATCGAATCTTTATAATCAACTGTTCTGTACAGGACA
>JAZOUU010000158.1:0-8455 GCA_045658365.1 Faecousia sp.
ATGCGGATTCTGTCCTCCGAGGGTTATCATGTGACGGCTACCACCATCTATACTCCCATGCAGGCATTCCTTGCGGCAAAGGCCGGTGCGGAATATGCAGCGCCCTATTTGAACCGGATTGATAATCTGGGTGCAGACGGCGCAATGGTCACCAAAAAAATCCAGGATATTTACAACCGCAGTGATATGAAGACCCAGATTCTGGCGGCCAGCTTTAAAAATACCCAGCAGGTGCAGGAACTGTGCGAGTACGGTGTTGGGGCAGCAACCCTGACCCCGGACGTCATTGACAATTTGATCAAAAACGCAAGCGTCACTTCTGCGCTGGATATCTTTACGCAGGACTTTGAAACCCTCTGCGGCGAAGGCAAGACCATGCTTGACTGTTAAGTAAGGAGAACATATATGGCAATTTTATCACCTTCCATTCTGTCCTGCGACTACATGAATATGCAAAGAGATTTTGCCGAATGTAAGCAGGCAGGCTGCAAATGGCTCCATGTGGATATTATGGACGGCCATTTTGTGCCCAATTTGTCCTTTGGATATTCCCTTGTAAAGGCGATGCGCCCGGTTACGGATTTGGTGCTGGATGTGCATTTGATGATCGATACCCCCATCAAATACGCAGAGGAATTCTGCAAGGCCGGCGCAGACTATTTGACCATTCACGTGGAAGCGGATACCCCTGAGAATATCCGCAAGACCCTGGAGCTGATTCGCTCTATGGGCGTAAAACCCGGCATTGTGGTCAAGCCCAAAACTCCGGCAGAGGCTATTGCAGAGTATCTGCCCATGGTGGATCTGGTGCTGGTAATGACGGTAGAGCCAGGCTTTGGCGGTCAGAAATTTATGGCAGATATGATGCCCAAGCTGAAGAAGCTTCGCCAGATGCTGGACGAAGTGAATCCCGACTGCCACCTGGAAGTGGACGGCGGTGTGGACTTGGTCACAGGCGTCACCTGCAAGGAAAACGGCGCGGATGTGCTGGTTGCCGGTTCGGCATACTTCAGAGTTGCGGATAAAGCTGCCTTTGTGAAAGAAATTGAGGCGTAAGGCTCTTTCTGCTGATTGAGGAAAGAATGAAAATTTCCGTTACGTTAAGCGCCAATGCCGGAGTGGCCATTGATTTTGCCGGGCATCGGGTTTGGGTGGATGCGCTCCACGATCAAAAGGTGGATGGCTTTTCTGCGGTCTGCCCCGGTTTGCAGAAACAGATGATGCAAAGTTCCGCGTTTTCCGATCCGGAATGCATCTGCTATACCCACTGCCATCCGGATCATTTTTCCAGAGAATTGACATTAAGCGCAAAGGCGCTTTGGCCGAAAGCTGCCCTTTACTTACCGGAGCAGGTATTCCCGGAGCAGATTTTGGTACAAGGTCAGTCGGTTTCCTACAGGGTAGGGGAACTGAATCTGTGTTTTTTCCGACTTCCCCATGAAGGGACCCAATATGCCGGGTGCATTCACTATGGAATCTTGCTCTCCCTGGAGGGCAAAAATGTTTTGATTCCGGGTGATTGTCAGGTGGCGGCAGATGCGCTGGCGCAGGCGGTAAAGGATATTCCCATTGATTTGGCGCTGCTAAACTTCCCCTGGCTGACATTGAAAAAGGGATACGCATTTCTTCGGGACGCCCTGCGGCCAAAGCAGACCCTGCTGTACCATTTGCCCTTTGAAGCGGATGATGTGAACGGATTTCGCCAGGCGGCGGAAAAAGCCATTGAAAGAGATAGTTCCTTGGAGATGCAGCTTCTGTGGAATCCGTTGCAGACAATTATTTTGGATATTTAAAAAACTCCGACTCGTACGAGTCGGAGTTTTTATGCGGTTGTTGATTATTGGAACAGCGCTACCTGGTATCCCATTTGCGTAAAGCTGTCAATGGCTTCGCTGAGAATGGAAGCGTTGGTGGTGGACACCGCATGAAGCAGGTAGATGGCACCGTTGTGGTGGCGGTCCGTGACCGTCTTCAGGGCACTGTCATGGCTGGGTTGCTTGGCGGTATCGTAATCGTAGTACTGGAAGCTCCAGAGAACAGTTTTGTAGCCAAGGCTCTTCAGCAGGGAAAGGGACTGGATGGAGAATGCGCCCGTGGGGGGACGGAACAGGGTCATGGAATAGCCGAAATGCTCCTTGACGTAATTGTGCAGGCTCATGACCTCTTCTACCATTCTGTCGATGGTCTGCTGGGGCATTACCGGGTGGGTGTTGGTGTGGTTGCCCAGGGCATGGCCTTCATCCACCATGCGCTGCACCAGATCCGGCTGGGATTTTACATAGTGCATGGTGACAAAGAACACGGCCTTGACATTCTTTTCCTTGAGAATATCCAGAATACGCTCGGTAACCCGGTAGGAATTGCCATTAGAATCGGTAGCGGTATACTCGTAGCCGCAGTCAAAGGTCAGATACACCTTCTTTTCGTCCGGTCCTACAAAGTTGCCACCGTACTGGCCGTACTTGTTCTGATCGGATACCGGGCCGCCGGGACGCTTGCCACCGGAGGTGTTGCCGGCACCGTAGCCGCCTGCGTTATAACTGGTGTCCATGGCCAGAAGCTGGGCCCGGGTGTAGAGACTGCCGATCATCTCCGAATTATCCACAGCAGGGGTGGAGGGAGTGGTCGGAATGCTGGGTTCAGACGGCAGCGTAGTGACCGGGGGTACAGAAGTTGCCGGGGGAGTGGATTCTGTGGGCTTGGACACTTGGGTGGTACTTTCTGTTGTGCTGCTTGTAGTGGACGTAGTGCCGGATGTGCTGGGAGCTGTGCCGGAAGTTCCGGGGTTTTCAACGTTTGGCTTGCTGCAACCAACCATTGCCACTATTTGAAGCAGTAAAAGGACTGCTAACAATATTGGGATAAGTTTTTTGTGCATTTGGGATTCCTCCTTTTGCATTATTTTAATCGCTAAAAAGAAAAAATTCAAGAGGTATTTGGAGGAACGGTGGAGAATCCTGCCGAAAAGGAGAAAATGAAAGAAATCCTTGCTTTTTGATGAAAAATTAGGTATAATAAGCTGATTCATTTTACTTATTTGTATGAGGTTTTGCTGTGTATCTAAAAAGTTTGGAAGTGCAGGGCTTTAAGTCCTTCCCGGATAAGACTCTGATCCGGTTCGGCGATGATATCACCGCCATCGTGGGGCCCAACGGCTCCGGAAAATCGAATATTTCCGATGCGATTCTGTGGGTTATGGGCGAACAAAGCACCAAGACCCTCCGCGGCGCAAAAATGGAGGACGTGATTTTCGGCGGCACCCAGAAGCGGGCATCCGTAGGTTTTGCGGAGGCTACGCTGACGCTGGATAACTCCGACCGGGCCTTGGCTTACGATTCCGACGAGGTTATGGTCACCCGCCGGTATTACCGCAGCGGCGACAGTGAATACTATATCAATCGCCAGTCTGCCCGGCTGCGGGATATCCATGAGATGTTTATGGATACGGGTCTGGGCAGAGAGGGCTACTCCAACATCGGACAGGGACGAATTGATGAGATCCTGTCCTTAAAGAGCGCCGACCGCCGGGAAATTTTCGAGGAAGCTGCCGGTATCTCCAAATATCGCCACCGTAAGGAAGAAACAGAGTGGAAGCTCGCCCATACGGAGGATAATCTTCTGCGCATTGGCGACAAGGTATCTGAGCTGGAGCTGCAGTTGGAGCCGCTGAAACAGCAATCCCAGAAAGCACTGAAATATCTGGAGCTGAAAGAAGAGCTCCGGGGCGTGGAAGTGGCGGTTTGGCTGGATTCTTTGGAAAAGCTGTCTGCCGCCGCCAGCAAGGCTGAGGAAGATTATGCCTCTGCCTCCTTTGTGCTGCAGCAAGCCCATGACGAACTGGAGCGCCTTTATCAACAGGCAGAAAACTGTGGCGAAGCGCTTCGGCAAAAAGACGGCGAACTGGAAACCCTCCGGGTAAAAATCAGTATGCTGGAGGCAAACCACCAGCAGCTGGACGGACAGATGGCGGTGCTGCGGGGCAATGTGACCAATAACGATGCCAACATTGCGAGAATTGAGGAAGAGCTGAAGGGCTCGGAAGACCGCAGCGGCGGCATTGTGGCCCAAATTGAACAGACCCATCAGCGAATTTCGGAGATCGAGGAAATCCTGTCTGAGAAGAAGCAGGTTCTGGAGCAGCTGCAGGAAAAGCTGGCGGCTATGACTGCCAATGCCCAGGGACTGACCAAACAGTATTTGGAACTGCGGAGTAAGGAAGCTTCCGTTTCGGCAGATATTGCCGGATGGGAGGCGGATATCCGGGGCTTACAGTCCGGCGCAGACCAGGCCTCCGAACGGGCAGCACAGCTGCAAGAGGATCTGGCTGCAGCTGAGGAAAGACAGCAGCAGTCCCGGCAGAATCTGGAGCAGTGCCGCAGCGCCCTGAGAAAGGCCCAGGAGGATGTCACCGCCGCCAACAACACCATTTCCGGCTACACCCTGCGCAGAGATACCCGGGTTTCCCGTCGGGATACCCTTGCCCAACAGCTGCGGGAGCTGACAGCCAAGCTGGATGCCGTTTCCGCCAAGGCGAAGGTATTCCGGGCTATGGAACGGGATTTTGAAAGCTACACGAAATCCGTACGGTTGGTAATGCAGGAGTCCCAGCGGGGTTCTTTACGGGGGGTCCATGGGCCTGTGTCCCGTTTGATCCGGACAGAAAATGAATATGCCGTGGCAATTGAAATTGCTCTGGGCGCTGCCATGCAGCAAATTGTGGTAGAAACGGAAGCTGACGGCAAAGCTGCCATTTCCTACTTAAAGCGCACCGGCGGCGGTCGGGCTACCTTCCTGCCCATGGACACCATTAAGGAGAAACGCCTGGAGGAATCCGGTGTGGAAAACTGCCGGGGCTTTGTCGGTATTGCATCAAAACTCATTAGCTGCGATGCAGCCTACCGCGGCATTGTGGAAAATCTGCTGGGAAGAACCGTCATTGTTGGGGATATGGATGGGGCCATTGCCATGGCCAACCGTTACCATCACCGGTTCAAGATCGTAACTTTGGACGGCCAGGTGATCAATCCCGGCGGCTCCATGACCGGCGGTTCTGTCAATAAAGAAGCCGGTATTCTGTCCCGGGCCAATGAGCTGGAAAAGCTCACCAAGGAGGAAAAGCAGCTTCAGGAGCAGCGCCTTGCGAAAGAGGCAGAGTTGCAGGAGGCCCAGCGTCTTGCCGACCAGGTGGAGTATCAGCTGACCGCTGCCGCGGAGGAACTTCGTCAGGCAGAGGATCAGGTGCTTCGGATGCAGGGCGAAGAAAAGCAGCATGAAATTCTGCTGCAGGCTATTGTGGATGCCCAGAGCGCTGCTCAGAAGGAATTGGAGAGCTTGCAAAGCCGTCAGCGGGACGATTCCGAGCGTATGACCGCCTGCCGGACGAAAATCCAGATTTTTACCCAGCAGCTGGAGCAGATTCGCCTGTCTCTGGAATCGCTGGAGGGCAGTCAGACCGAAGCGGCGGATGCAACGGCTCAAATCACAGAGGAAATGACAGCGTTGCGGACAGAAGCAGCCGCCATGGATGCGGAGCGGCTTACCGCCCTTTCCCATGTGGAGGATTTGAAGAATCTCCGGGGCGCCATTGAGGGCGACCAGGAAAAGAAGCTTTCTTTGATCGAAGCATTCCGGGCCGAGAACCTGCGGCTGGAAGAGCAGATCGGGCAAATTAAGCGGCAGCAGGAAGAAAATGATGGAGATACGGCGCTTCGCCAGCAGGAATTGCAGTCTGTGATCAAAGACCGGGCGGATGCGGAAGCCTCCAAGACCCGCAGCGAGCGGGAAAGTCAGGAAAAGAACAAGGACATCCTGAATATGGAGCGTGCCTGCATGCTTCTGGAGCAGAAGAAGGCCACCACCGAGCTGGAAGAAAAGCAGATTATCGACAAGCTGTGGGATTCCTACGGCCTGACTCCCGGCACAGCCGGCGAGCACCGCGGCACTATTGAATCTGTAACTGCCGGCAACCGGACGATTTCTGAACTAAAGCGGAAGATTACTTTGCTGGGTACTCCCAATCTGGGCGCAATCGAGGAATATGCCCGGGTCAACGAGCGTTACAGCTATCTGTCCGCCCAGCGGGATGATGTATTGACTTCCAAGCGAGAACTGGAGAGCATTATTCGGGATATCACCAAGGAAATGACCGATATTTTTGTGAAGGAATTTGCAAAAATCGACCATTACTTCGGAAAGGTCTTTGAAGAAATGTTCGGCGGCGGCAAGGGTCAGCTGATTCTGGAAGATCCGGAGGAGCCCCTGACCTGCGGTATTGAGATTCGGGTGCAGCCTCCCGGAAAGCAGGTCAAAACCATTACGCTTTTGTCCGGCGGTGAAAAGGCATTTGTTGCCATCGCTCTGTATTTTGCGATTTTGAAAGTCCGGCCTACACCGTTCTGTATGCTGGACGAAATTGATGCGGCTCTGGATGACCGGAATGTGGAGCGCTTTGCCAGTTATTTGCGGAATCTCAGCGCAAAAACGCAGTTTATTATCATTACCCACCGCCGCGGCACTATGGAAGCCAGTGATGTTCTGTACGGCGTTACCATGCAGGAGCAGGGCATCAGTAAGCTGCTGCGGTTGGATCTGAACCAGATGGAGGAATATCTGGGGATTGGGGAATAAAAGGAGTATCTATGGGTTTTTTTGACAAAATCAAGGCAGGCCTTTCCAAAACGCGGGAGGCGCTGGGGACTACCCTCGGGGGCGTGTTCTCCGGTTTCAGCCAGATTGACGATGATTTCTATGAGGAGCTGGAGGAAAGCCTGATTCTTGGAGATTTGGGCGTGGAAACATCCGTAAAAGCCACAGAGCATTTGCGGAAAGTCATCCGGGAGCAGCACTTAAAAACCCCGGAAGAAGCTCGCGCAGCGCTAAAGGAAATTCTGGTGGAAATGCTTCAGGTAGGAGATTCGGAACTGAATTTGTCCACCAAGCCCTCCGTGGTGCTGGTCATCGGCGTTAACGGCGTGGGAAAAACCACCACCATCGGAAAAATTGCCACCCAGCTTGTAAAACAGGGGAAAAAGGTGCTTTTAATTGCAGGCGATACTTTCCGGGCTGCGGCTGCTGACCAACTGGAGATTTGGGCAGGCCGCAGCGGCGCGGACATTGTCCGCCAGCATGAGGGTGCAGACCCGGCATCCGTGGTCTTTGACGGCATCCAGGCTGCCAAGGCCAGAAATGTGGATGTGATTCTTGTTGATACTGCGGGACGGCTCCACAATAAGGCAAATCTTATGAACGAGCTGAATAAAATCAGCCGCATTGTGCAGCGGGAATTGCCGGAAGCAGCCCGGGAAGTGCTGCTGGTACTGGACGGCACCACCGGCCAGAACGGTTTGATTCAAGCCAAGCAGTTCAAAGAAATTGCCGGTGTCACCGCCATTGCGCTGACCAAGCTGGACGGAACTGCCAAGGGCGGCATTGTCATTGCGGTCAGCGATACGCTGCAGATCCCTGTAAAGTTCATTGGCGTGGGCGAGGGAGCGGAGGATTTGATGCCCTTTGCTGCCCAGGATTTTGTAGACGCCCTGTTGTGAGGAATTGGTATGAAAGTAGTTCTGGCAAGTAAAAATAGGCATAAGCTGGTGGAAATCAGCAAAATTACCGAGAAATTTGGAATGGAATTGGTGCTGCAGTCGGAGTTGGGCATCGATTTGGATGTAGAGGAAACCGGCTCGACCTTTGAGGAAAATTCCTTTATCAAAGCAGAAGCCGTGATGAAGGCGACGGGCCTGCCTGCGCTGGCGGACGATTCCGGCATTGCTGTGGATGCGCTGAACGGAGAACCGGGAATTTACTCTGCCCGATATGGTTTTGACGATTCTCTGGACGATTGGGGCAGACTTTTGCTGCTGCTGAAAAATACGGAGCAAGTTCCGGATGGGCAGCGGCAGGCGAAGTTCGTTTGCGTTATCACCATGGTGACCCCGGAGGGGGAGACCATTCAGGCTCGCGGTGAAATTCATGGAGAGCTGCTCCGGGAACCCAGAGGGGAAAACGGCTTTGGCTATGACCCGATTTTTTATTATCCCCCCATGGGTATGTCCACAGCGGAGATGCCTGCGGAGGAAAAAAATAAGGTTTCCCACCGGGCAAACGCACTAAATGTGTTCTACGAAAAACTCAAGGAGGCAGGATATGCTGACAAGTAAAGAAAGGGCTGAGCTGAGGGCTCAAGCCAACGGCCTGGATACCACGCTGATGGTGGGAAAATCCGGCGTTACCGAGGCGGTTATTGCTGAGGCAGAGAACCTGCTGACTGCCAGAGAATTGGTGAAGGGTAAGGTGCTGGAGGGTGCGCTTATGAGCCCCAGAGAGGTCAGCGATGCCCTTTGTGAGGCCACCGGCGCGGAGGGCGTTGCCGTGATCGGCACCAAGTTTGTCATCTACCGGTTCAGCGAAAAGTGCCAGGAAGAGCGCAATCAAACCGGTCGCGCCAAGCGTAAGG
>JAZOUU010000159.1:0-1852 GCA_045658365.1 Faecousia sp.
CAAGCCGGATTATTCTGACCGATGAAAATGCCCAGCATGCAAAAGTGCTGCGGCTGAAGGCAGGGGAGCAGGTGCTGATTTGTGACGGAAACGGTCACGAAGCCCTTTGCTCCGTCGTGGACGCTACAGAGTTGGAGGTGCTGCAGCGGCGGGATTCTGAGACAGAACCCAAGGTGCTTGCCAGCGTTTACATGGCATTTCCCAAGGCGGATAAGCTGGAGCACGTGATTCAAAAGGCCACCGAACTGGGAGCATTTGAAATCGTGGCATTTCCCTCGGCCCGGTGTGTTTCCCGTCCCGATGAGAAAAGTTTGAAAAAGAAGCTGGAGCGCTGGCAGAAAATTGCGGCATCTGCCGCAGAGCAATCCGGCCGGGGAAGGATTCCCCGGGTTGTCCTTTTAAACAGCTTTACGGAGGCTGTCCAGCGGGCGGTGATGGCAGATAAAGCGCTTCTGTTTTATGAAAATGAGCAGGCAACAACCCTAAACATGGCCCTATCCAACAGTGAATACCATTCCGTGAGCCTGCTTACCGGCCCTGAGGGCGGTTTGGAAGAAAAAGAAGTGCTGCAGGCTCAATCCGCAGGAATGACGGTCTGCACCCTGGGAAAACGGATTTTGCGGTGCGAAACCGCGCCGCTGTGCGCACTGTCCGCGGTCATGTATGATGCGGGAGAATTCTAAAAATGACCCTGCCGGAAAACCGGCAGGGTCATACTTAATAAATGGGAGTTTCACCGCAGTACTTATTAAATAGTGCGGCAATCTGCTGATAGTCCGACTCATTAAGTTCAAGATACCTTTCTTTATTCCAATCTTTGGCACACCGACAGCCGTCCAGCGCAATGGCATATACAGTTTCCCCAAATGAGATAGAGATATTCTTTTCAAAGGGACATCCGCCGATACCATCGTTGTAGCGCTTATGGCGGAAAATCTGCTGCATGCACGATGCTTCTTCACTTGTTAGCTCCACGGAAATATCTTCATATTGCAGCACTGCTTTTCCGGATGGGTTTCCGGTGTTCGGTATGGTGAGTATTCCAAGAAGGGCAAGTGCTACCAGGGAGATGCAAATAATCAATATTATCAAACGTTTTTTCATGACAGCCTCCTATTTATGATATTTGCTGCCGGCTTGGATGGCCTCAGCGCGGTAAATTTGCTCCAGCACCATGATCCGAGCTAAGTGGTGGGGGAAGGTCATGGGGCCCATGGACAGTTTGAAATCGGCGATATCTTTGATTTTCTGAGAAATGCCGAAGGAAGAACCAATCAAAAAGCAGGCGCTGCTCTTTCCGCTGAGCTTCACGTCCTTTAATTTTTGGGCGAACTCCGGACTGGAAAGGGTCTTGCCCTCCGGGGTAAAAATGCAGAGCCATGTGCCCTTTGGAATTTTTGACAGAATCAAATCCGCTTCCTTATCCAGACCGGCAGTGATCTCCGCATCGGAGGGATTCTCCGGCAGCCGGTATTCCTGAAGCTCCAGAAGTTGGAAACTGCAATAGCCTTTTAGCCGCTTTTGGTATTCCTCAGCGGCGGAAAGGTAAAATTTTTCCTTTAATTTCCCCATGGCAATCAAGGTGATATCGAACATAGAACCCCTCCTTTGGGGATATGATATCATAAAGCAAGAAAAAAGTCAATTGGGGGGGATTATCTTGAAGAAACATCAAAAGAGAGAGAAAGAAGAACGCATTGTTACGGATCCTATGGGCAGCTATACCGGCATCCCGGCGGATAAAGGGGAAATTCCAGTACAGGATGCAGATGATTTATAAAGCAATACGGGGCACGCGAAGTGCCCCGTAATTTTATGTATCGCCTTTGTATTTTTTGCGGGTGGCAATGCC
>JAZOUU010000160.1:0-1577 GCA_045658365.1 Faecousia sp.
CCCCCAGAGCGCCGATCATCAGCGCATCTACGGGGCCGAACATCAACGCAGCCATAATCACGGGCAGATGCTCAAAGGTCAGCTTCAGACCGCCCATGGGGATTGCCAGCATAGACAGGGCGAAGTACCGCGCCACCATCACAGCATTCAGTACCAGTCGTCTGGTAGAAAAGGCAGATGCAGTTTTGTTTGTCATAAAAAATTCCTCCTTAAAATGCAGCGACGGAAGGCTGTGCTTTTCCCAATGATCCGAAAAACAGAAAACCCCGGCGTTTACACGTCAGGGAGTTACAGATTACCGAATCACCGGTGGGAAGCGGCAGCAATATACAGCCGACCATTCGCCCGACCGAGTATCGTTGCTACATAAAGGAGGTTTTCCTATATGCAACAGCGGGTGCAGTGACAGCATCGTGGATCTCGCCTTCGTCCTCCGGGCAAACTCCCCGTCCCGGTGGCACTTAACGCGCCGTATCCTACTCTGTTCGCCGTTATCATACACGATTGTGTGGGGAAAGTAAACACTTTTTTACAGAATACGGAAATTTTTTCTGCGAAACTGTCGCTCAGTTTTCTTTTTCGGGGGCATCTTTCGCTATGTTTCCCATTTCCCGGACCGTAAAATGGATATCAACATCTACAAAGGAGGAAGGGCAATGCAATGCCAAAAGCTGAAAACCTATATGGAAACCGGACGGGTGGTATTTCTTCCTGCCCGGGCCATCCGTCCCAACCCTGCCCAGCCCCGAAAAGTATTTCGGGAGGAGTCTTTGACAGAGCTGGCGGATTCCATCCGGCAGCATGGAATTTTGCAGCCGCTTTCGGTGCGGCGCATGGGGACAAGCTATGAACTGATTGCCGGGGAACGGCGGCTTCGGGCAGCCCAGCTGGCAGGACTGACAGAAATCCCCTGTATTGTCATGAGTATGGATGACAAAGAATCCGGCATGGCCGCCATGATCGAAAATCTGCAGCGGCAGGATCTGGATTTTGTAGAAGAGGCTGCCGGCATTGCCCGGCTGATGGAAAACTGGAATATGAGCCAGGAGCAGGCAGCCCGGCTTTTGGGAAAAAGTCAAAGCGCCATCGCCAACAAGCTGCGGATCCTGCGCCATTCTCCCCAGGTACTTATCGCTCTCCGGGAGGCAGGGCTCACAGAACGCCATGCCCGGGCGCTGCTGAAGCTGCCAACAGAGCCGGAGAAAATGGCCGCCATTTCCGTCATTGCCCGGCAGGGCATGAGCGTGGCCCGGACGGAAAACTACATTGAGCAGCTTTTGGTGGGAAAGAACGCAAGGACAAACGGCATTAATTTAGGCATTTTCTTAAACAACCTGACCCAGAATCTGCAAAAAATTCAGCTTTCCGGTATCCCGGCCATCTCGGAGCGAAAGGAAACCGACAGCCAGATCGTACTTACCATCACCATTCCCAAGTAAATGATCGTTTGGCTTAGCTCCAAGGCTCCCCTTGTCAGGGGAGCTGTCACGCGAACAGCGTGACTGAGGGGTAGTTTCTCTCCCTCCGTCTTCGCCTTTGGCGAAGCCACCTCCCTCGTCAGAGGGAGGCTTTGGTGT
>JAZOUU010000161.1:0-1027 GCA_045658365.1 Faecousia sp.
AGACCATCTTTCAGCACATAAAGCTTTGGTATTCAGGGGATGCCCCCTAAATACATTATGCGGTATTAGCAGTCGTTTCCAACTGTTGTCCCCCACTGAAAGGCAGGTTTCTCACGCGTTACTCACCCGTTCGCCACTAAGTAACCCCGAAGGGCTACTCCGTTCGACTTGCATGTGTTAGGCACGCCGCCAGCGTTCGTCCTGAGCCAGGATCAAACTCTCAAAAAATTGTATCTAAACAGCTTTCGCTGTTCAAACCTTTTTTGAATAATTTGCTTCTAGCAATATACTCAAGAATTTTCGTTGGCTGTTTTTTCGCTTACGCTTTAAACAAATCCATTAATTTGTCAAAGGTGTTTTGTTCGTCTTTGTGTTATTCAATTTACAAGGTACAGTTCGCATCGCCTCGCGGCAACTTTGATATCCTATCACAGATCACTTGATTTGTCAAGATGTTTTTTTATCTTTTTTCAAGTTTTTCTGAGATTTTTTTGCCGTCCTCCCGGTTTTGCGCCCGTTCATCAGACAGCTTGCATATGTTAGCATACAGATACGCATTTGTCAAGCATTATTTTCACTTTTTCTCAAAGTTTTTTATCCACCCGTCCCGGTGTTAAGTTGTGCGCATGCTGCGCACTTTTGTTCCGGAGCGGGGGATTTTCCAGGATTTGGAGGCATCCTACTCCCTTTCAGAAATGTTGCCGCTGATCTCCGTCAGGGCATCCGCCGCGTCGGGGCCGGTTTCGGGATGCAAGGCCAGGTCAGCCAGGCTCACCATGCCGCAGAGTTTTCCGTTCTCCACCACCGGCAGGCGGCGGATCTGGCGGCTGCCCATGATCTTTGCCGCCGCGGCGGCATCCGTATCCGGCCTGGCAGTTACCAGCCCCGTGGTCATAATATCCCGCACCCGGGTATTGGCAGGGAGTTTTCCCGCCGCCAGGCAGCGGACCACCAGGTCCCGGTCGGTAACGACCCCGCAGAGTCTGCCATCGCTGCCGCATACCGGAAGACTCCCCACATTGTGCCG
>JAZOUU010000162.1:0-1834 GCA_045658365.1 Faecousia sp.
ATATTCCTATTATTACACAGGATTGAGAGAATTATAACATAAATAAAGGAAGAAATCAAGAATGAAAAATGAATGCTTGCAGAACTTGCTTTTGCGTGATCAGCAACCGCGGCAGAAAATGCGGAAGAAGAACTGCAAAATAGAGTTACAGTCAAAGCTGTTGCAATCAAAAGAAAACATGGGTGCTACCTCCTTTGGAATGTTGTCTCGCGAGGACATAAGGATTGTAACACATTTGTAACCTTTTGACTAGCTGTAAGATTTGCCAGTTGGACGTCCTTTCTGCGCTCAGCTAGAAAGGGCAGCCTCGTTCTCCATAACAAAACTCCTGATTCCGATAAAATAATAAATCGAGCCAACGATACCAATGATACCACCAAAAATCAGATTGTAAATCAGTGTGATGATAGGACCGGTCAACGGTTTATATTTCTCCACAATGCCCGTGGAATCTTCCAACATGGTTTTGCTGTAAGTCATATCCTGCACAGAGGAAATGATATTCAGCACACCAACGATCAATAAAAACCAATTCACAAAAAGACCGAGCAAAATCTGGACAATTCCGATCACTAGCCAGATGATTCCGTTGGTTTTAACCTTTTCGGACAGCTTTGCAACCAGATCAGGCTGCACTGTTCCAAGCTTTGAGCCACCACAGGCACAGCCACAGCCCAGACAGATCACCGCGTCATCAAGAAGTTCCTTGCCACAGTGCGTGCAGTATTTCATCGCCATTCCTCACTAGATCACATCAGCATTGCGAATACGATCACACAGATCAACGCGGCAACGGATACCACGGAGGCGACAGCATAAGCTTTATTCTTTTGCTTTAGTTCTTTGCGCAGCGCCTTCTCGGCAACTTTCAGTGCCTTCTTGTCAGTGATATGACTGTTGTTTTTCTTAAACAACTTTTGTACCTTTGTATTGGGGATCACTGCCACGATCTCTGCTGCAAGGCACAGGACTGCACCTAGCAAAGCGCTTACAAACAGCGCCACAGCAATGCCCAGTACCAGTAAAACGGCGCTAATTGCACAGCAGGCGGCAGAGCACTGGATTGCTTGTTCGTAGGTCTTTTGGGGGAGAGCAGATTTCTTTTGCTCAACTGCACAGCCACAGCCCGGGCAAATAACTGCCTCGTCCATGATTTCTTTTCCGCATTTTAAACAGTATTTCATATAGGGCCCTTCTTTCTATTTGTGTTGCACTTATATAGGTGCAAAGAAATCATAACACTAACATATAATAATGTCAAGAACTTTGTGCCTAAATAAGTGCAAGGGGTGGTTTGACATGAATGCAGAAATAGAAAAACAGGTGGGACAGAACATTCGTGAATTGCGCGAGCAGAAAGGAATGACGCAGGAACAGCTTGCTGCCAAACTTCAGCTTAACGGTTGCGATATTACACGAAGCGCCGTAGCAAAGATTGAAGTTGGTCAGCGCCATCTATACCCGGATGAGGTGATTCTGATCCGAATGATCCTGAATGTAAGCTTTGAGGACATTTTCTCCGTTGGTTAAGCAGTTAGAGGGGGCTTTCGCCTCCTCTTTTATTTGGTACGCCGGAAGGGACTCGTTACAATTTGCCACGGGCAAATTGTAGAGTGTTGCCGCCATCCAGCTGGCGGCAAGCAACAGTCCACCGGACTGTTGCATTTAGATCTTCGAGTCCCTTCCTACCAACATAATATGAAAAGGGTTATCCCAAATGGGATAACCCTTTTCATGGTACGCCGGAAGGGACTCGAACCCCCGACCTACTGATTCGTAGTCAGTCACTCTATCCAACTGAGCTACCGGCGCATAGGCGCTGTCAAAGCGCCTG
>JAZOUU010000163.1:0-1282 GCA_045658365.1 Faecousia sp.
CTCACCGGCAGCATATCCGTGCCGTTGCTGTCGCCAATCACCTGCTGTGTGCTGCGCTCAGCTTTGAAGACGGAGAACCAATCATCCAGTCTTTGCTGCAGATTGTAGCACCAGCCTGCCTGCATGGGATTTATGTACACAAGCAGCAGCGAAGCAACCAGAATAAGAGCAATGATCCGCACGGCGAGGCGAACCGGATGCTTCTTATATGGTGCAGCATAATCCAGGGAACGGGGCTCATAAACCGATCCGTCCTTGCGGCGGATCTTCAGTTTCTCTTTCAGTGCGTCCCACTTATCCTCTGCATGGAACACCCGCAGGACGGCTCTGAAAACCAGTGCCACACCGCTGACTGCGAACAAGGCAATGCAAATCACCTGAGAAGGAGAAAGCGCTGTGATACCAAAAAGCACGCCCCGTTCGTCCCCACGGAAGAATTCCAACACAAAGCGGAGCAAGCTATAGCTGAACAAGTAGGTCCAAAGGGTCTTCTCTTTGAACTTTTTGGGAATCGTAACCCCTAAAATCAGCAGTGCAATCGCTTCCAATTCACGAATGGGAAGCAGCAATTCAAAACTGCCCAGCATCACCGTTTGGCCCCAGCAGCAGCCACGAAGGCTGCAGCCCAACCGGCCAATAAAGTGGGCGATGAGCACCGGCCCGACCACCAGATTCATGGTCTTTTTCACTGGGACTTTGTTCAGCCGCAGCAGCAATGCAGAAAGCCCCAAAAACGGTAACAAACCAAACAAGTACGAGAAACCGCCCTGGGTCAAACGGGTATAGACGGACAAGTCCAATGCGCCCTCAAACAAAAACCAGTTTGCCACATTTGCGCACAAAAGTCCGATCAGCGCGCTCCAGAAAAACGACCGTCTTGCCACTTTCTTCATGAATGGAGAATACCCAGCTTCCCCCAAGCGGGAATTGAGCATGATCAGTCCAACAAGACCGCCCAAAACGAGCATCGCTGCGTAAATGGGAAACTCCACAATTTCCAGACCAAAAATCGGCTTTAACATGCCTATCTCCCCTTTTTCTCTAATATATGAATTATAGCACAGCGCTTTGGGGCTTTTCAACCCCAAAAACACAATTGCCGAGTTTGCCGATGGCATGCCGGCAGCAGAAGACCCGAAGGGTGAACTGCCCCAGTTTGTACGGACAGCACAAAAAAGTCCCTATGTAGGTAATATTAAGTTTTAAGCGGAGTGGCGCAGCGTTAGCGGCGCCACTCCAGTTTTATTCTGGATGCGCTCGTGGTTATAGAAATAAATATATC
>JAZOUU010000164.1:0-4753 GCA_045658365.1 Faecousia sp.
GCCGACGACGACGACGACGCGGGGCCAGGGCCGCACGCGCGCAGCGACAGACCCCACCAAGCCGCGGACGCGCGCCCCCCTGGAGCAGAGCCGCCAGCACTGCCGCCACGCCGACACATGCGGCCACATTGCGCCAGCCCCCTGCCGCCCAGCTGCCGACCGCCCAGCCGAGTGCCCGCCAGCCCCCTACCCCCGCTCAGCGTGTTAAATGTTCTTAAATATCGTCCGTCCGTCCGTCCGTCCGTGCGTGCGTTCAGTTTTTTTTCGTATATTTGCCCCGTCAACTTCAAATTTTTTGTTTTATGTATCACGCCATCCGCCCCAACCTCTACAAGCGTAGGCAGCACATGCAGCCGTCGCCAGAGCCGGTCCATGAGCCAGAGACCAAGAAAACCAAGTCATCAACCACTAAAGCCAAAGAATCATGAGTAAAGGTAATCTCTTTCTGGGCTTCGGTCGCGGCAAGGTCGGCGACGTAGTCCTTTATCGAGCATATGGCGAGCAAATCGCGCGTGCCAGGAATCGTTCTCCGCGCAATCCTCAGAGCCCGTTACAGCTGCTGCAGCGTGTCATTATGAAGACAGTCTCAACGGCCTACTCTTTGACTCAGGAAATCACGGATCATTCTTTCCAGGGCTACGGCGAGGGCACTCCGAATCAGTCCAGGTTCAATCGCCTGAACGTTGCGAAGCTCCGCGAGTCTCTGGCCGATCTCATAAATTCCGGCGATGAGCAGCGCATCCTCTCCAGCGATGCATACAATTTCTCGTTCAAGTTCTCCAGCCTGGCCGCAATCAATCCTTACATCGTCTCCGAGGGTACCCTCCAGACAATCAACGTGGCCTGGAACTATCAGCTGGCCACTCCGGCTTTTGTTATCCAGGTTAACTTAGGATCTGCAGATCCAACTTACGCCGATGTCGTGCGCGCCCTCAATCTCCATCAGGGAGACCAGCTCACGTTCCTGGCCCTATCGTGCGACGATACCATCGACACCGGATCTTTCAACGGGTTCGAATACTCGCGCGTAATCCTCGAGCCATCAGACGGCGACATGACCAGCCCATTTTTCAACGGTGGCGAGATCAACAAGCCCAACGACCGCAATCGTGGTGCCGTGGTGTATTCCATCGTCAACCAGGGCGACAATTACTATCTGTCGTTTGTCCCGGAGAACATGGTCAACACGGCCACAAACGACCGATCAATCGCAGCAGCTGCCGTTATTGTCTCCCGTCTCGTCGGTGATGTGTGGGCCCGTTCGTCACAGTCTCTCGTCCTGAGGCCTCAGGACACGTCCCAGCTCGGCCATCTGACTTTCGACCACACCATCGATCTGCTCGGTGATGCCATACAGTCGTACATGACCGGAGAGTCGTCTACCCTGTACCTTAATTCTGCAAATTTTTAGCCGGGGGCGGTCAAACCCCCTCAACAAGACCTATAAATCTGGGACTACCGTCCGGTCTACTCTGGGCTGATGTAAATGTCGGCGCGCGTCGTGACACTGATAGCGGTCTTTATTTCTCTTGGGGTAATACCATAGGCCAGGAGTCATCGTCCGGATATAATTTCGACACTCTAAATTACGCTGAATCGCAAGGATCGGAATTAGAGGCTAACGTTGACCTGGCTCATGACGCAGCGAGACTAACTCTGGGCGGTACCTGGCGTATGCCTACTGCTGCCGAGTGGGAGGAATTGATTAATAATACTACTCAGCGGTGGACGACAAAAGAGGGCGTTCAGGGTGTGCTCTTTCAGTCGACGGTCAACGGTCAGTCGATATTCGTGCCAAATATGGGTTATTGGCAGAACTCGCGAATTTATAACGTTGGTCGTCTCGGTCGATATTGGACGGCAGACTGGAACAGCGAGGAATACGCCTACGTTGCAGTGGCTTCCGACGGATCATACACTCCCCGTAATAGATCTTTGCGTTATATTGGATGCCCGGTCCGCGCTGTGCGCGACGATTAGTCATCTATTTCTCTCCGAGTATGGCTTTAACTCGTCGAATCTCACTGTCGACTTCATTCTCCAACCTACGGGCCGCACGGAAGACCGAGCGGTCCTTTGTCTCGAAATAGCGGCATTGTGCGCTGCGCATCTCCGCAACCAAGTAAAAAAATTCTCGTGCAGTCATTTTGTTACTTTTTACCTAATATCTTCTGGATGTTTTCGTACTTTTTGAGGTCTTCCGGCTTATACGTTCCATCCCGCCATTTTTGTCGAGTATCCTCAATATGTTGCAGTTCAGCTTCAAGTTTCGCTTGGGCGGCCGCCCGCTCAGCTTGTATTAGTTTCTCCTCTTCCTGCTGGCGGCGGCGCGCGTCGGCGGCCGCCTGCTCTCGCCGTGTAAGTGGCCTTGGACCTGGTTTGGTTGGGTTACAAAACTTGCGGATATAGTACCCGCCTGGGGCCCTCTTGATCATCCCCCTTTTCTCAAGGACGGAGAGCCCATGCCTGACGGCCGCAAACGTCAGGCCTAGGTCTCCCTCGAGGCTCCGGATAGAGCACCGCATATAGTCCTGGTTCCGCTCTCCCCAGCCGCACTTTAACACCAGGTGCAGGTAGATGAGTTTGGCGCTCAGGCATCGGTATATCTCCGGGCACTCGGTGATATCGATTATCGTTGTGTACCTCATTTAGCTTATCGATATCCGGATCTTACCTGGATCCTTGCTTGCGCTGACGTACCAAATAGAACTAATGTTGTGGCGTAGCCAGAGTGTGCGCGTTACCTGGTTAAGTGCTGTGGCTAATGGCTCTCCCAGGGTGTTAATCTCAAAACCTATGCTCGAGATATCAGGACACGGGTTATATATCCATTCCTTCTCGATAGGATTATCCATAATTTTGTAGACCTGGAACTCTTGCAAGAGCTGACGGACTATATCGTAATTTTCGGGTTTCATTTTGTATTACCTGGTATAGTTAGTGTCTCATGTCTCAGCTGCTCAGCGAACCGCGCAAAAACGCGGTAGGCCATCCTCCAGCTGATGGGCTTGGCCTTCTCAATATCGATAATAGTGTACCTGCTGCATCCGAGGATATTGCCTGCCTCTATCTGAGATCTCCCAGTTCTGAGTCTCCAGGTTAATAGCTGCATCGCAAAATCTTCGCGGTTGATATCCATCTCGAGCCCCCTACGATCGATCTTCACTTCGATTGACTCCATAAGTCGACGACGATTTTATAGCCCTGGGCCTCGAGGTGCCCAATAGCTGAGGTTAATGACTTGTGCCACTGCCTGCCCTTGCCCGTATACGTGGCAAAGTGGAGACCATCGGTGACAACGCTAGCCTCCTTGGTACCCCGGCGAAAGACTAGGCTCTCGATGGGGCTAATTACTTGTTCTTGTTTCATGATCGATTTTTATTATGCCTGGTCTATAAATACAAAATATGGGGATGTAGGTCATAGCTATCACACTCTGCGCAAAGCTCCAACATCTCCCTATCGCAGGCAGAATCCATCTCGCAATACGGGCAAGAGTCGACTCCAACCGGGAGCCGCTTTGCCCTAACCATCAAACCGCTCACCCAGACCGCGCCCCCCTCACAGAGCGTCACGGCCTTTTGATGTAAATCACATATCTTATTCTTAGCCATAGTCTATCAAAATTTTGTCTGCCATCTTTTACTTTTGATTGCGCCATGTGGCAAAATCTGCGTGCGACTCAAAGCACATATAGCCATCACAAACTTTGGCGATATGTGATGCCCAAGGGCATTCCTTTGCAGCTTGATAGCGGCTACTTACTCTAGCAAATTTCTGTCTCATACTCTTTCAACATTTTATAACATCGCCGCAAAGGTAGGCATTTTTTCCGACATTGCCACACATTTGCCCACATTTTTACGACATTTTAACACACTCATCCGCCATGATCATGCCTGGCCGATATCTGTTGCGCCATGTGGCCAGAGCGTGGCTCGAGAGTTGCCGCCAGTCGGACGCGCGTAGCGCGGCCGTAGGCCTGCCGTAGGCTGGCCGTCTGGCTCGCGTTGCGTGCGCGTGCGCACCCGCGACACACCCCCGCACACACACCCAGTTTTTGTTATTATTTTTATTTATTATGGTGTGCTGCAGTCCGTGCGGCAATGCGTGCTGCAGTCCGTGCGGCTAGGTGTGCGGCTGATGCGGTTGAAATGCCGATGGCAGCAGGGGCGGCGGTGTGCGGTTGGGCGTGCGGTTGGGCGTGCGGCTATGCGTGCGCTCAGACGTGTTGCGGCATGGGCGGGCGGCGGTAGGCTGTCGGCAGCGGGGCACTCGGCAGGGGGCTGGCGGGCACTCGGCTGGCGGGCACTCGGCTGGGCGGTCGGCAGCTGGGCGGCAGGGGGCTGGCGCAAAGAGGCCGCATGTGTCGGCGGGGCGGCGCGCTGGCGGCTCTGCTCCAGGGGGGCGCGCGTCCGCGGCTTGGCGGGGTCTGTCGCTGCGCGCGTGCGGCCCTGGCCCCGCGGCGGCGGCGGCGGCGGCTCGGGTGCGGCCGTGCTCGGGCCGTCGGCTCGGCGGGCATGCCCCTCCGCCCTTACGGGCGCCCCCCTTCGGGGTCGGGCCTCGCCCGCCGTGCCGTCGCCCCTGCGCGCGTGCCGCCCCCGCCCGCCGCCGCCGCCGCCGCGTGTCCAGTGCCGCCGTGCTCGCTCGGCCCCCGCCAAGCCGCGGCCGCACTGCCCCCCTGGAGCAGAGCCCCCAGCACTGCCGCCCCGCCGCCACATGCGGCCACATTGCGCCAGCCCCCCGCCGCCCC
>JAZOUU010000165.1:0-1038 GCA_045658365.1 Faecousia sp.
GCCAGGACGCTGACACACTATAATATAGGTGTGCTGCCGGTGCGTGGCGGGAAGGAACAGCTGTGCGGCGTGGTTACCGATCGGGATATCGTCACCCGATGTCTGGCAACCGGCAAGCTGCCGGAGAAGACCCTTGTGCGGGAAGTGATGACGCCCCGGGTCATGTCCGTAGGGCCGGAGCAGCAGGCGGCACTGGCGGCGCACATGATGGGTCAGCAACAGGTGCGAAGGCTTCCGGTGGTGGAGAACGGCAAGCTGTGCGGGATGGTGAGCCTGGGAGATCTGGCCGGGCGGGAGGATACGGTGATGGATGCGGCGGACGCGCTGGCGGATATTTCCGACCCCGTTTCCCATAGGGAAAACCTGTGAAAATCCCCGGTTTTGCCCCCTGGAAAAAAAGTGAAAAAATTTGAAAAAAAGGTATTGACAAACCCTTTGTGAAGTGGTATCATATGCAAGCTGTCCGATGAACGGCAACCGCCCGGAGGACCGCAAAACCTGTACCTTGTAAATTGAATAACGCAAAGACGAACTATAACACCTTGGACAATTTATTAAATGGATTGTTTAAGATTATTCGTGTACGAATAAATAACAGCCAACGAAAATTCTTGAGTAAATTTGCTAGACAAATTATTCAAAACTTGATTTGAGGCGCTTCGGTGCTTTAGATACCATTTTTTGAGAGTTTGATCCTGGCTCAGGACGAACGCTGGCGGCGTGCCTAACACATGCAAGTCGAACGGGACTTAATGGAATGCGACTTCGGTCAAATGAAATTAAGTTTAGTGGCGAACGGGTGAGTAACGCGTGAGGAACCTGCCTTTCAGTGGGGGACAACAGTTGGAAACGACTGCTAATACCGCATAATGCAGCTAGATCGCATGATCTTACTGCCAAAGCTTTATGTGCTGGAAGATGGCCTCGCGTCTGATTAGCTAGTTGGAGGGGTAACGGCCCACCAAGGCGACGATCAGTAGCCGGTCTGAGAGGATGAACGGCCACATTGGGACTGAGATACGGCCCAGACTCCTACGG
>JAZOUU010000166.1:0-5583 GCA_045658365.1 Faecousia sp.
CCATAGCCTCAGCAAGGTTATAGACCGGCATGGATACTGCATTAAAATCAAAGGCAAAATACAGAGTCTCATCTCGAGTCTCCATCTCGTAATAGGAAGATAACCAACTGCCCGTATAGGAGACCTCGGTTCTTGTTCCTAAAGTTGCGCCAGTGTTATATTGATTATATAAATTCAGAAGGTTTGTGGAAGACGTGGCGCCGTAAGCACTATTGGTAGTTTTCACTCCATCCATACCATAGCTGGTGATGTCACTGCTAGAAATACTGTTGCTAACATTAGAGGTTTCCCACCAACTCACAGAGGAAAGTCTCAGCATGCCGACGAATTCTCCCGCCGTATCTCCGGAGCCAGCGGAAATATGAATCGGCATCTCCGCATTATAACCATTAATCTCACCAAGATTCAGGTTGCGGATAGGAATCCTGAACTCTGTAATAGTACCATTGGTGTTTTTCTCGGTGTCATCAAGCTTAGGAACGCTTGTGTAAACGTCATTCAGCGTTACATACACCCTATCCGAGGTGCTGCTGCAATTAACTGCAAAATACAAATATGTTCTGTCCCACTGTACACCAAAGGTGGCCTTAAGGGTTGCGCCATACATAATCTGCCCGGGCAATACCCAGCCTTCATTCGCGCCAAGTTTGCCATTTATTGTGATAGCCTCCGAGCCGGTATTGGTAGTATACCCGGCAACAAGAACCGGGCCGGTGACCTGCTCCGGATTTTCCGCGTTAGAAGACAGTAACGTAGGAATCGCAACAGCACCTACAACCAAGACTGTAAGCGCAATAGCTATGCTGAGCGACAAGGCAAGGAAACGTTTTTTCATATTGGAGGGCACTCCCTTCTGCTATTAAAAGAATAAATCTCTTTATTCGAATTGTATATAAATACTACTCGCTATTTTATTCATAATATCATATCAGCTTGGATTTTGCAAGTAATATTTAGTGATTTTTTACAATCCCTAATACCCTTCGTTATTGCCCTTGGTCATATACAGCAATATCGGCAATCAATGCCTCTGCTGACAGAATCCCATCCACCGCCGCGGACATAATCCCGCCGGCATAACCTGCGCCTTCTCCGGCAGGATACAACCCCCGTAGAGTCGATTGACGATCCTCCCCCCGGAGAATACGCACCGGAGAGGAACTGCGGGTTTCCGGTGCTGTCATTACAGCATCAGCGGAAGAAAAACCGGCAAGCCGCCGGTCAAGCTGTGGCAGCGCCTCGGAGATGGCATCTGTCAGCTTTTGGGGCAGAACTTCATGAATGTCACACCACACTACCCCGGGGCGGTACGTAGGCTTCACAGCGCCTGCTTCAACAGACGATCTGCCGGCAAGGAAGTCCCCTACCCTTTGGGCTGGCGCCCGATATCCCCCGGATACCCTATAAGCCCGCTCCTCAATTTCACGTTGCCAATGCATGCCGCCCAAAACTCCGTCATAGGGAACATCGGCAGGGTTCACGGTTACCAGCAGCGCAGCATTGGCATTTTCTCCGCCTCGGTCGGAATAACTCATACCATTGGTGACCACACCGCCATCTTCGGATGCCGCAGCTACCACATATCCGCCGGGGCACATGCAGAAAGTATACACTGTATCCTTGTCCAAATGCTGCACCAGCTTATAATCCGCAGGCGGGAGCGGTAACTCAGTTGACCCGTATTGGGCTTTGTCGATCAGCGCCTGGCTATGCTCGATGCGGACACCCATGGCAAAGGGTTTTGGCTCCATGGGTATATTCATTTCATGGAGCATGGCAAAAGTATCCCGGGCGCTGTGACCGATGGCCAAGATCACGTAGTCGCAGGAAATGACTTCCCCGGTTTCCGTTGTAACACCGCACAGACGTTGGTTATCTGTAACCAATGCGGTGACCTGGGTGGAAAAACGCACCTCACCGCCCAGTTCAATAATGCGTTTGCGGAGGTTTTGAACCACCGTCACCAGGACATCCGTGCCAATGTGGGGCTTGGCATCGTAAAGAATTTCCTCCCCGGCACCGGCAGCCACAAATTGGCGCAAAATCCAATCAATACGAATATTGTTTACACCGGTATTCAGCTTGCCGTCGGAAAACGTGCCTGCGCCGCCCTCGCCGAACTGGACATTGCTGCGGCAGTCCAGTTCCCCGGTGGCAAAAAAGTGCTCCACCTTCTGTTTCCGGATTAGGGCATCCACACCCCGTTCCAGTACGATGGGTTTCAGACCAGCCATTGCCAAAATCAGCGCGGCAAACATGCCTGCAGGGCCGAACCCAACGACCACTGGACGTTTATCCGCTGTGACGCCTGGTTTCGGTGGAACATAGTAGGTTGGCTTTACAATATCCGCTCGTTTGCAGCCGCTGTTTCTCAGAATCTTCTGCTCATTACCGGCAATCTGCACATCCACCGTATAGATGATGCGGACATCCGGCTTCTTTCGGGCATCCACTGACCGACGAACCAGCGTCAGTTTTTGAATCCGAGAAGCAGAAACACGCAAAAGCTTGGCTGCTTCAAATACGAGCTGATTTACGTCATGCTCCGGCGGCATGGAAATATCGCGAACACGAATCATAAGGTTACCTCTCCTGCGCTGCAGCCGGCTACCATGCCGGAGCTCCAGGCCCACTGTAAATTGTAGCCACCGCAATCACCATCAACATCCAGCACCTCGCCGCAGGCATATAGTCCCGGCATCAAACGGCTTTCCATAGTATTCGGATCAAACTCTGCCGTAACAGCTCCACCCGCAGTCACCTGGGCATTGTCCATGCCCATAAGCTCTGTCAGAGGAAGCTCCAGGGATTTTACAATCCGGCAGACATCATTCAGTTCTTCATCAGTTAAGGATTTAACGTCTCGCTGGGCGCGGATTCCTGCTGCGGAAGTCAGAACCCTGCCCAAGCGATTATGAAGAATTCCGATCAGCAATTCTTCTGTGGGCAGCTCCGTGTATCTGCGACGGGTCAACTCTTCCAGTAATTTATTTTCTGACATCTCCGGAAGAAAATCCAATAGGCAGATCCAGTTACCTTTGCCGCGGCAGGCATCTCTGGAAATCTCAAAAATCACCGGACCGGAAATGCCGTATTCGGTAAACTGAAGTTCCCCGGTGCCATCCCGAAACACCACCCCATCGCAGCAAATTGCTGCGTGACAATTTGCCCGTACACCCTTGAGAGAAACGCAGCCGTTCCAGCCGCTCTTGATCTGCACCAAGGCAGGCCGCAGCTGGGTAATATGGTGACCCATCTGCTTCAGCAATTGGTATCCGGACATACTGCCGCCCAATTTACTGCCGGCAAGACCACCGCAGGCAATGATCAGCTTGTCAAAGTCGAAGCTTTCCTCTCCCGCCGTCACAGTAAAGCGACCCTCGGTTTTACGGATACGCTGCACTTCACAGCCGGTATGGAGAGAAATATTGGGCTTTGACAGAGCAAATCTAAGCACATCCACCACAGAATTTGCCTGATCGGAATAAGGGTACACACGTCCCGAATTCTCCGTCACAGTATATAGCCCTAAGCTGCGAAACCACGCAACCGTCTTCTCTGATGAAACGGCATTCAGCGCTGCGCTGCAGAATTCCGGAGCATCCCCGTGATAATGACTGACATCCACATGTATATTTGTCAGATTGCAGCGGCCATTACCGGTTGCCATAAGCTTTCTGCCAACCCTGGCCTGCCGCTCAAAGATATGAACCTGGGCATTTGGATTTTGCGCTGCCGCCAATGCCGCGCACATTCCGGAAGCGCCGCCGCCGATAATTCCGATCTTCATCCCATTCTCTGCCTTTCGTTGATTTTGTAAATATTATACGACATTTCCTCCCGAGACACAAGAAAAACTTCTTTGCAATCTGCAAAAGGTATGGTATAATATGGCACGCGAAAACGAATAGACGAGGTGAGCGTATGAATATGGACGAGGTCATTGCAAGAATCAATGTTCTTGCAAAAAAAGCAAAAACAGAAGCCCTGACACCGGAAGAAATCGCGGAACGGGACAAGCTCCGCAGAATCTATATCGACTCTGTAAAATCCAGTCTGACCGGCCAGCTGGATAACACCTATCTTGTCTACCCCGACGGTACAAAGAAAAAATTGGAACACAAATAAATTGACTGCAGAATCATGCAGGAAGGAGATCATTATGGACTATAAGAAGCTTCAAAACGGCAGTGATATCCGCGGTGTTGCGCTGGAGGGTATCGAGGGCCAGCACATCAACCTGACAGAGGAGGCCTGCCGGGACATCGGCAGAGGTTTTGCGGTATGGATGCAAAAGAAAACCGGAAAATCCCAAATTCGTGTCAGCGTAGGCCGGGATTCCAGACTGTCCGGCAAAACTCTTTGCGACTGGATTTGCGACAGCATGGTGCAGCAGGGTCTTCAGGTAACGGATTTTGGCATGGCCAGCACCCCTGCCATGTTCATGTCCACCGTTACCGAGGGATATAAATTTGACGGTGCTGTTATGATCACCGCCAGTCACCTGCCCTTTAACCGCAATGGTTTCAAGTTCTTTACCGCTGAGGGTGGTCTGGAATCTGCCAACATCAAGGAAATCCTCGCCTATGCCGGCGGTGAAGATACCACCAACCTGCCTGCAGGAACTATGCAGCAGGGTGAGTTTATGGACACCTATGCCGGAATTCTGGCCGATAAGATTCGCAGCGCCACCGGTGAAGACAAGCCCCTGGAGGGCTTCCGCATCGTTGTGGATGCCGGCAACGGCGCAGGCGGATTCTATGTGGATAAGGTGCTGAAACCCCTGGGCGCTGACACCACCGGCAGCCGCTACTTAGACCCGGATGGCAGCTTCCCCAACCACATCCCTAATCCCGAAGACAAAAAGGCTATGGAGGCCATCACCGAAGCTGTCAATGAAAACAAGGCTGACCTTGGCATCATTTTTGATACGGATGTCGACCGGGCCGGCGCTGTGCTCTCCGACGGCAGCGAACTGAACCGCAACCGCATCATTGCTATGCTGGCTGCCATTTTGCTGAGAGAAGTCCCGGGAACTACCATTGTGACCGACTCCATTACCTCCACGGGTCTCGGTAAGTTCATTGCGGAAAAGGGCGGCATCCATCACCGCTTTAAGCGGGGCTACCGCAATGTCATCAATGAATCCATCCGGCTAAATGCACAGGGACAGGACAGCCAGCTGGCCATTGAGACCTCCGGCCACGGCGCGCTGAAGGAGAACTATTTCCTGGATGACGGCGCATATCTGGTCACCAAGCTGCTGATTGAACTGGCCCGCGGAAAGAAAGAGGGCTACACGCTTGAATCTCTGATCTCTACACTTGAAGAGCCTGCAGAAAGTGTGGAATTCCGCATGAATATCATGCTGGAAGATTTCAAGCCCTATGGCCAGCAGGTCATTGATGAACTGACCGCCTATACCCAAGCTCAGCCCGGCTGGTCTCTAGCGCCCAGCAACTATGAAGGTGTTCGGGTGAATCTGGATGAAGAACGCGGCAACGGTTGGTTCTTGCTGCGGTTGTCTCTTCACGATCCCCTGCTGCCTTTGAACATCGAAAGCAACAGCGTTGGTGGTTGCCG